>CAMWYX010000012.1 GCA_947178575.1 uncultured Ruminococcus sp.
CATCCGGCTCATAACCGGACGGTCCGGGGTTCGAGTCCCTGATGGCCCACTTTTGACAAAAACCAAAGAACTTAAAGTTCTTTGGTTTTTTTGTTATTTTTAATTTTAATAATTGTGACAGTGATTCCAATAATAACTGTTATAATTTCAGCGATGATTTCTGCGATAAGCTGTTTTGTTTTTTTTTCTTGATATTCATTTGATTTCTTTGATACAATATCGATTATTTTTCCTGAACCGGCGGTTTTTTCATTTCCGATACCGAAAGAAAACTTTTCAAACTCTTTTTCAAATTCCATATTTTTTCTCCAATTATTATAATTTCAAGTCTGTTCGATATTTTTATTTATATGGAATACCGAACAGACTATTAAATTTTATTTATATAGATGATATTGACTAATCTGTTTGTATTGGCTCTGCAATCAAAAATTTTATTTTTTTCCCTTCGGCGGTGAACATATTTTCATGCTCAGTGACAAAATTTTCAATCCCTGTTTCACTGTGCAGGTCATGGGTTTTAAATTTTATCTTGTATCCGGCTTCTTCAAAGTATTCAAAAGATTCCTCAAAAAGTTCATCGTCATCGGTTTTGAACCATAGTTCACCTTTCAGGAATTTTTTATAATTAAGAAGCTGTCGTGTATGTGTAAGACGTCGCTTTTTATGTTTTTTCTTTGGCCATGGATTACAGAAATTTATATATATTCTATCGGCACGGTCATTTTCATTCCAGGCGAGTTCCAGACGTTCAATATTTTGTATAGCGATACGAACATTATCCGGAGTTTTATCTTCAGTGCTATAGGCGGATTCGAGTTTCCTTTTGGCAAGTACGAGCATTTCATTTTTTATATCCATGGCGACAAAGTTTATTTCCGGGTGTGCAGGAGCGGCTTGAGATATAAATCCGCCTTTACCACAGCCGAGTTCCACATAAAGTGGTTTTTCGGGGGAGGAAAAAAGTTTATTCCACATTCCTTTTTGTGCGGAAGGGTCGGCGATATAGAACGGGCAGGATTCGAGTTCGGGTTTAGCCCATGGTTTATGTCTTATACGCATAAAAAACCTCATTTCAGCAGATAATTTTGAGCAGATAATTTCTGTCTCTCACATTATAACATATTTTTCCATAAAATACAAGATATAATTTATGCGAAAATAAAGTTTTCTGAAAATCGGGTGAAAATGTTGACAAAATGATTTTTTGCCTTGACAAGAGGCGAAAAAAGACTTATAATTATAATGTATACAGGTTTTAAAGTATATTTGAGATATATTAATGATATATCTGAATGGAGGACAAAATGAATAATTTTCTGAAAATTATGACAGGCGCACTTCTTTGTGCAGGATTGGCAGTAATTCCTATGAATACAAACGCTACAACTATCGATGACCTTTCCGGAAAAGCACGCTCAATGGGATTTCCGGAGGAAATGATTCAGGCAGGATATAATAAATATTATGAAAGCCCCGAACTCTATCCGCCGGAAGTTATCGACAGTTATATGGTTATGCTTGATGATATGACAGATGAAATGATTCAGGAGCTTGTCGCCGAAAGCGGATTTACTATGGGCGGAGATAAAATTCCGGTCGTTACATCATATGTGCCGTCAAATCCGTCTGAACCGGAAACACCTGCCGAACCGTCGCAGACAGTCACAGCTGTTCCGGAAGTACCCGTAAATATTAACAGTCAGCCTATAGAATATACAATGCCCGATGGTTCAACATTTACCCGTGTAAGTGTTGATGATTTTGCGGCTATGACGCTTGAGCAGAAAAAAGCTTATATTGCTTCGTTTACCAGTGAACAGCAGACTGTTATACTTCAGAATCTTTCGCCGGAAGAATATAAAAGTCTGCTCAAACAGCTCCCCGTTGATGATAAAATTGATATTGTAAATCAGGCGACTGCTATAACTGACGGTATGGGTATGTCGCTTACTATTGATGAACTTACCGACGATAATCTCACCATGTCAATGCGTGATGAAAACGGAAAGCTTGTTGCAGTCGGTTCTGTAAAGGATAAGGTTGCAGATACAGGATATGACAGACGGGGTATACTTGCTCTTGCCGCTGCACTTGTGCTGATTGGTTTATCAGGAACGGTAGTCATAGCTAAGAAATGTTTTTCTCAGGGGTCGTGAACATGGAAGAAAAAGACAAGAATAATAAAAAAAGTAAACAGATAGTTCTTCATATCGTTACGCCGTTCATGCTTGCGGCAGTAACTGCCGGAATCACTGCGGCTGCTGCCATAGTTCCGTCAGATAAGCTGAAAGTCTATACAAATATAGCGTTTATGGACAGTTTAAGGTCTGACCCTACAAACGATGATACAGGACTTGTCATAAAGGATAATGATATCGATACCGGCTATGAGGGCGAAACTTCGGAAACAGGAGAAGTAGAACACCCGGCTTTCGGCGAACAGTACGCAATTATAAACTGTGATAAACTCGGCGTTGATGTTCCGGTATACTGGGGAACTGAACAGGAACTTCTTGAACATGGAGCGTGTCAGTCATCAAGTTCCGCTATTGCAGGAACTAAAGGAAATTCTGTAATTTCAGCTCATGTTGATACATTCTTTTCCGAACTTGAAAGCCTTGACATTGGAGATACAGTGACACTTATCACAAATTACGGAAAATTTATCTATACAGTAACTCAGAAAGTAGAATTCAGTGCGAGCAATCGTAAATATATAGTTCCGTCAGATGACAGCCGTCTGACTTTGTATACGTGCAAACGTGATTTGCTGGGAGCATCTGATATGCGTGTCGGAGTTATATGCGACCTTACAGAAAGCGGATTCTATACGGAAAAGGAGGCGGAATAACTTGAAAAAGGCAGGTTCTTATATCTTTTCATTTATTGTATCGATTTTTCTTGTATTCATGATTACAGCATTTTCCGCCTGTCTGACAGCAAGAAATATTGTTTCGGCGGACAGTTTTATAAGTATTGCCGAGGAAAACAATGCAGTACAGCTTACAAAAAAGGAACTTGATAAATATTTTTCCGGAAAGGCATCATCTTCGGGGATTCCGGCGGAGGTCTACACGTCAGCACTGACAGATGAATATATCAAAAATATGATAAACTGGCGTATAATGTGGGGGTTCGGAACAGTCAGCGACAGTGAATATTATATCAATCCGGAACTGGAAGACAATATCGACCGGTTTTACAGCGACTATGCAGAAAGCATAAACTATGAAAAAGATGATAATTACGACAGAAAAGTTGAAAATGCCAAGAACAACGCATATATAGTTGTGAGCAATAATTGCGATATATTCAAATTTTCCGCACTTATAGAACATGGAGTTATGAAAAAAATAGAGCCGATACTTAATCGTATTCCTGTTTTTGTGGGCATATCGTGCGGAGCTTCGGCTTTCCTGATTGTTCTGCTTTTTCTTATAAATATGAAAGAAAAAAAATCGGCGATTTACTGGACAGGCACAGCTTCTCTTATATCGGGATTACTTTGTTCTGTTCCATGTATATATCTTGAAGCTTCTGATTATTTCAGTACATTCACAATCAAACAGCCACAGATATACTCGGCATATACCGGACTTATGAACACGGCAGTAAGTAATTTCCTTATGTTTTCGCTGATAACAGCGGTTTTCGGAGCAGTTCTGATAATTATTTATTCGATAATAAGTGCTGTTAAAAAATCACAATAATACAGATACTCCCGGGCAATACTGATTGTCCGGGAGTTTTTCAGTAACAAAATATATCCCGTATGAATACAATAAACTAAACGCATATTCAGCGTTTTAAGAAAGGAGAATTGATATATGAAATTCAATTTGTGTTTCAGTTTGGGAGGCGCAGAATTATGAATACTCAGGAACTTCTGCTTAATCAGATAATGCAGTATGATTTCTCGCTGAAAGAGCTTGAACTCTATCTTGATACTCACCCATACTGCCGGCACGCTCTTGATATGTTTGATAAAATCAGAGCCGTACGTGAAAAGGCTGTCAGGGAATACAATGAAAACTATTCGCCGATTACAGCCTTGGAAAATAACAGTACGGAGCATTGGAACTGGATTGATGAACCGTTTCCCTGGGAGGTGTGATTATGTGGCAGTATGAAAAGAAATTACAGTATCCTGTAAAAATCAAAAATCCGAATCCCAAGCTAGCCAAAGCTATTATTGACCAGCTTGGAGGTCCTGACGGCGAATTATCTGCGGCACTCCGCTATCTTAATCAGCGGTATGTCATGCCTTATCCGGAGGTAAAGGGTCTGCTTACTGATATAGGCACTGAAGAACTCGCACACGTAGAAATAATATCGGCAATACTTTACCAGCTTACAAGGTGTCTTTCAATTGCTGATATAAAGGAATCCGGATTTGATACCTATTTTGTAGACCATACAACGGGAATATATCCGCAGGGAGCTTCTGATGTTCCGTTTACGGCTGCATATTTCCAGTCAAAGGGAGATATTATCACCGACCTTCATGAAGACCTTGCGGCTGAACAGAAAGCCCGTTCGACGTATGATAATATTCTTAGGCTTGCCGATGACCCTGATGTGCGTGACCCGATAAAATTTTTGCGTCAGCGAGAGATTGTCCATTTTCAGCGTTTCGGCGAAGCACTCCGCATAACGCAGGATAGGCTTGATTCAAAAAATTTCTATGCGTGCAATCCGGCATTTGACAAAAACTGTCCTGATATGTGCTGTAAGAACAAATAATATGGTAAAAAATATCTGTCTGCCGTCCTTTACGGACAGCAGACAGTTTTTTGGTGATTTTTAATTTTCGGATTTATTTTTCTGTGTCTTTGTGATTTTGATGATTACCGGAACAGAAGCAGCAGCAAGCACTATCGTAGTAAAGATACTTCCCTCCATACCGAACGAGCCTCCGATAAGCAAATCAGATGAATTTACCGGAACAGAACGGAATACCGATTCCGTATTATTCATACCGCTTACGTTTATACCGTAGAAATTTCCCTGCATGAAGTTCCATATTGAATGAATAGCACACGCTCCCCATATATCATCGAAAGCAATCATGTATATACTCATAAAAACGCCGAAAAATACAAGATTCACAAACGGAACAAGACCGAATCCGGAATTTGCGGCATGAGAAAGACCGAACGCTGTCGCACTTATGATAACGGCAAATATCGGCTTTCCACGTGCGCCGAGAGTATTCATGAAATATCCACGGAAAATAACTTCCTCGCTCATTCCCTGAACAAGAAATCCGAGAAAATAGAGTGCGAGCAGACCGTAATTTATATTATGGCACAGTGATATTTTTGTAATTCCGAAAACTGCCGAAATAAGTGCGGCGGCGGAAATCATAGCAGCACCGGTGAGCAGTCCGAGCAGATAATGGGTAACTGCCTTTTTCTTGCGGAATCCCATAGAACTGAGATGACGTGCTTCAATAAAACGGCAGTATATTATTGTCAGAATTGTTCCGATTGATGTTGAAAGGAGCATAGGAATCAGATATTCCGGCATCATGGAGACTTCGACAGAAATCTCCATAAGTTTTTGTGTATCTGTTGCCGATATTCCGGATTCTATAATACGTTTTTGCAGTTCCTGATATGACATAATGGTGGGAATTACTGATTCAGCGAGCATAACAATCAAAAAAATCACGACAAATATTACTATATTGATAATATTTTTTTCGGAGGAGGTAGATTTTTTTGATTCCTCGAACATTCCGCAGTTAAGATTTATATTTTTCGGCATAGACTCTCACCTCATCTAAAAAACGGTTTTAAATCATTATATAACACATTTTGTGAAAAGTCAAGGAAAATTTTTGTTTTCTATTTACGCAGGTGAAAAAATATGATATAATATAAATATGCAGAATCAGGAGGTATTTTTTTATGATTTACGTTACAGGAGATACTCACGGTGATTTCAGCCGTTTCAAAGACCCGCAGATGAAAAAACTCAAAAAGAATGATATACTGATAATATGCGGTGATTTCGGGTTTATATGGGACGGTACAAGAAAAGAAAAGAGCGTACTGAAAAAAATTGCAGACCTTGGTTATACGGTGGCATTTATAGACGGCTGTCATGAGAATTTTGATTTGCTGGAATCTTTTCCGGTAACCGGCTGGAACGGCGGAAAAGCACGTGTAATAGCTCCTAATCTTGTGCATCTTATGCGGGGGCAGATATACACTATTAACGGCAAAAAAATATTCACATTCGGAGGCGGTCACAGTCAGGATATAGAGTTCCGGCGTGACGGCAAATGGTGGAAGCGTGAACAGCCAAGTCATGATGAAATTATGCAGGCTATAGATAATCTTGAATCATACGGAAATGCAGTTGATTATGTAATAACTCACGAGCCTCCGGCAACGGTAAAGGATTGTCTCGGAGTTGATGTTTTTCAGAGACTGGAAGTTCACGCACTTTTTGAGGAGATAACAGCATCATGCCGTTATGAAAAATGGTTTTTCGGGAAATGTCATATAGACAAGCATATACCAATGAAATTTTATGGCGTATTCAATAAAATAATGCCGTTGAAATAATATTCAGGAGGAATTTTGCATAATTATGGAAAATAAAAAATCGTACCCGAAAATACTCCAAAACAAATGGTATCTTTATCTTACTGAATTTTTTTCCGGTATGTCTGTAATGGCGGTTGAACTCGGAGCGAGCAGACTTTTAGCACCATATTTCAGTTCGTCGCAGATAGTATGGACAATAATAATCGGAACTATCATGATAGCAATGGCACTTGGAAATATCTATGGCGGAAAAAGTGCGGACAAAAATCCGAATCCCGATAAGCTGTACGGACGTGTGCTTATATCCGGAATATGGATTGCCGCCGTGCCTTTTATTGGAAAATTTGCGGTAATGGGAATATCTGCACTTCTGGTGTTCACGGTAAGCACGAATTTTCTTATATGGGCGGCGTTTATTACGTGTATGACAGTGTTTGTATTTCCGCTGTTTCTTCTGGGAACTGTTACGCCGTCTCTTGTCAAGTATACGGTTGACAGTCTTGACGACAGCGGAAAAACGGTCGGAACTCTCAACGCATTCAATACGATAGGAAGCATAATAGGAACATTTGTCCCGACGTTTATTTCAATTCCGGCGGTAGGAACTTCTGTTACATTTCTGATATTTGCCGGAATACTGATTATTTTGGCGATTATATATTTTATCAGCCAAAAGGCGAACAAGGCAAAAATAATCGGAACTACAGCAGTATTTGCGGTATGCTGTGTGATTTCGCCGACTATGGGATTTGCATTCTGGGAAAAAGATTTAGCATATGAGGGCGAATCGGTATATAATTATTTACAGGTAAAGGATAATGAACGGCGTGCTTTGCTTTCAACAAATGTATTGTTCGGAGTTCAGTCTGTATATATGAAATCGGGCGGACTGACCGGAATGTATTATGATTATGCAATGGCAGCTCCGCTTATGGCAGATACGAAAGAAAAGACAGAAATTCTTGTGCTTGGAATGGGTACGGGAACATATGCCAAGCAGTGCTGTGAATATTTTGATAACACAGAAGCCGAGGGCGTTGAGATAGACGGGAAAATAATTGAGCTTTCCCGTGAATATTTCGGACTTCCTGACAGTATAGAGGTAACAGAATACGACGGACGAGCTTATCTTAATGTATGTGATAAAAAATACGATGTGATAATGGTTGACGCATATCAGGATATAACAATACCGTTTCAGATGTCATCAAGGGAATTTTTTTCAGAAGTAAGAAGTCACCTGAAAGACGGCGGAATAATGGTATGTAATATGAATATGCGTTCAAAGGAAAACGACGGAATAAACAGTTATCTTTCCGATACAATAGCAGATGTTTTTCAGGAAGTCTATACAGTTGATGTAAGCGGTTCGACGAACCGTGAGCTTTTCGCATCTGATGACCCTGAAATGCTGGAAAGATTCCGGAGCAGGACGGCAGAACTGAAAAATCCGGAACTCTCGGCAATTATGGATATGGTAGACGAGAGAATAGAAAAATACGAAAACGGCGGACTTATTCTTACAGACGACAAAGCACCGGTGGAACTTCTCGGAATGAGCGTAATCGACGACTTAATACAGGAGGAACTTGCATATTATAAAGAACGTTTCGAAGAGGACGGAATAAAAGGTCTGTTGGAATGATATTCAGATAATTTTAAAGAGGTGTATTCTGTGATACAAGATATAGAACCAATGAAACTTGACAACAGTTACAATGCAGATATAACGGCAGACAATGACAGTGTTGTTTTTATTTTTGATGAGCGTGAAATAGCATACCGTGGAGATTGTGCTGATACTTTTCCGGTTTTCGGAGAAATCGGAGGAGCTTCGGAACTGATATATCTTTTTTCTATAGACGGGCGGAAATATTTTCTTTGTACCGATACAACAGAGTTGAGTATTCCGGAAAAATTTTCCTGCACCGATGTTAAGAATCTGAGGAGGTGTGTTAATATTCCGAGGCACGAAGTATTTGCATCGGCAACGGCGTATCATTTGTACAAATGGTATGCTTCAAATCGTTTCTGCGGAGAATGCGGAGGAACTTTAATTCATACAACCGCAGAACGTGCACTCTTATGCCCGCATTGCGGAGAACTCATATATCCCCGTATAAATCCGGCGGTAATTGCAGGAGTAACAGACGGTGACAGGATTCTTGTCACGAGATACGCCGGAAGCCGTGGAGTAAATTATGATGCTCTTGTTGCAGGATTCGTGGAAATCGGCGAAACTCCGGAACAGACAGTCGCAAGGGAAGTAATGGAAGAAACAGGGCTTAAAGTAAAAAATATTCGGTATTACAAATCACAGCCGTGGGGATATTCGGCAGGTTTGCTCATGGGATTCTATTGTGAAGCCGACAGCTCCGATAAGATAGTACTTGACGAATCGGAATTACAGTCGGCGGTATGGGTAAAGCGTGAAGATATAAAAGGACAGCCGGATAATTTCAGTCTGACGCATGAAATGATGATGAAATTCAAGTCGGGTGAAATCAGATAAGCATAAACACCGGAAAGAAATTTACAAGATAACGGCATCTTGTTTCCCATATAAGAAGAAATATACATATACCGAACAGAGACAGCCTGAACAGAAATGTACGGGCTGTATTTTTATTATTATTCATGCTTAACAGAATCGAAAAAATAACCGTGAAATGACATACAAAAGCAGTCACGGAAAATACAGGCGAACTGAACGAGCCATTATAGTAATATCCTGCCATGAATGTGAAATTCTCCCATGTATATGCGATTTTGTCGGCTAAATGTGCAAGGAATCCGAATAATCCCTGATTTTTTAATTTCAGGGTCAGGCGTGCGAGGTCGGCGGAAACTTTATCAGTTCCGGAAAAACTCTGAGTATACAGAAAATCTTCGGAATTATAACCGCCTCTGCCGTCTGCACTCATCATAATCCAGTGAATAAGCGGAAATTTACATTCTCTGAGGGCATCACGGCTTATATTGAGGATTTTTATACATATTTCTGAAATCATTCTGCTTACAGAGATAAACGGAATCAAAACCGCCGTGATTTTTTTTGCGGTTTCTTTAAGATTAAATCCAGAATCCGAGACAAAAAAATCAACCAGAACGGCAACAAGAAGAACTCCGGTATTTCCTTTCATTTTGAATCCTGCTCCGAGGATTATTCCGCATATTATGAGATATTTCATTTTGTGAGATTTACGGAATTTCAGATATAAATATACAGATGCAGTTATAAAGGGCATTGCAAGCGAATCGGTATAAAAGAATAATGAATATGTAATAAACGGAGTGAAAAGCATTCCACGGACGGCACATATAAATGCCCTTGACGGAGTGTGAATAAATTCAGCACATCTGCACATAAGCCAGTATGAAACCGCCAGCGAAAATATATTTATTATTGTGGGGAGTGTGTCTGACATTGTTCCGGTAATCAGAAATTCAATTCTGTACAGGATAAAAATAATCATAAAAAGAAAATGATTATTCGGATAAGCAAGAAAATAGTCCTGATGATATTCCGGCAGACCGTTATGTAAATCTTTTTCAAGAATTATATTTTTTGCACCTTCGCATACGTATTCAAGGTCGTTAATCGGTGTGAAATCGGCGAATATTGCCGTAATTACTTGAGATATTATAAGAAATCCGCAGAAGATTGCGGTAAGCTGTCTGTATCGGAATACTGTCATATCTTTTAATGATATTTCGAGCCGGTTAAGATTGTACGCACAGAAAAGAGCAATACACGCACCAAAAATCACAAGAAGCCACTGAAAAGGTATACCGGCGGCTTTGTTTACAGCTGCTCCGTACAGACCAAGGATTATTGAAACAGCAAAAAATACGATTATTATTTTATCAGAAATATTTATAATTTTTTTCACACATATCACCTTTTGAATATAGTAATTATTTTTAATACAACTTAATTATAGCAATAACATCTTAAATAATCAGTTACGAATTTCTTAGGATTATCTTAATTATATTTTTTATGAATTTTTTTCCTGTTTGTGCATATACTGTATTGTAATGAAAAAACGGAGGTAACATATGGATTCACGAACAATGGCGGAGAAGTACAAGAGCGAACTGATGAGACTTTACGGCAGAAGTACTTCCGCAAGTACCGGCAATAATTCGGGCGTTTCGGGTTCAGGCAGAAACGCCGGCAATATACAGCAAAATAACACTGAACCGGCAGAAGAAACAAAAAATATTCAGGAAAATATCACTGAAGAAGTTTCTTCTGATATTCCGGAAGATATTACGGAAAATATTCCGGAAAGCGATTCCGGAATAACAGGTGACGAGGAAAATATAACAGAAGATATTCCCGAACAGTCGGAAAATGATATTGAAAATGTTAATGAAACAGTTCCGGAAGATGTTACCGGAAACAATACCGAATCCGGAGATATACCGCCTGACGATGAAAATTTTCATGGAATATCAGACCATGACAGCTCATACTTTCCATATACCGGAGATGCAGGCGGACAATATGATGCAGGCAGTATGGAACGGAATGAGGAATATGACGTCGCTGAATACCCGACGCAGAGAAGTATGGGCGATTCAACTGGCTATATCATCGTTAATGTACGGGCAGGACACGACGCTTATCCCATAGAGGGGGCGGCGGTAGTAGTTTCGGCAGCAGTCGACGGACAGCGGATTATTATAGCGTCCGGCGAGACCGATATAAGCGGAACGACGATTCGTTTTTCCGTACCCGCTCCGAATGAGCGGTATTCGCAGATACCGGATTCCGGAATCAGACCATATAGTCTTTTTGATATTACTGTTACCGCAAGGGGATATAACGATTCCAGAAATACGGACGTATATGTTTTTCCGGATATAACATCAATACAGAACGTGAATCTTATTCCCGAAATTATCTGAGGACGGTGATTCTATGCTTACAGGTACACCATTTATTCCCGAAAGTATTACGGTACATCTCGGAACACCTGATTCAAATGCTCCCAATGTCACGCTTGATTTTTTATCTTATATAAAAAATGTTGCATCGAGTGAAATTTTTCCCACATGGAGCGAGGTGGCACTCAGGGCGAATATATATGCAATAGTCAGCTTTGCACTGAATCGTGTGTATACCGAATGGTACAGGTCAAGGGGATATGATTTTGATATTACATCAACTACACAGTATGACCAGAAGTTCATAAACGGGCGTGAGATATTCAGCAATATAGGCTATCTTGCCGATGAGCTTTTTGATGATTACGTAAGACGGCAGGGAACTATAGAACCGCTTTTCACAGCTTTCTGCAACGGTACGACATCGACGTGCCGTGGACTTTCGCAATGGGGAACTGTTGACCTCGCCGCCAGAGGATATACACCGTTTGAGATTCTGCAATATTATTACGGAGATAATATAGAAATTGTGCGGAATGCTCCTATACGGACGGCAGAGGGTTCATACTCAGGGATTCCGCTGAAATTCGGTTCGGCGGGAAACAACGTAAAATCGTTGCAGGTATTTCTTAACCGTATATCAAGAAACTATCCGGCTATTCCGAAAATACCGCAGGCAGACGGAATATTCGGAACTGCAACGGAAGAAGCTGTGAGAAAGTTCCAGAATGTCTTTGACCTTACGGTAAACGGAGTTGTCGACAGAAGCACATGGTACAGAATAGTATACATATATACCAGTGTGAAGCGTATTGCGGAACTTGATTCCGAGGGCGTGGCATGGGACGAAGTAGCACCGCAGTTCAACGAAGAATTGAGAATCGGCATGAGCGGAAATGAAGTCCGCAATCTGCAATATTATCTTGCCGTTATCGGAGCGTATTATGAAGCGGTTCAGCCTGTTGATACAACGGGATATTTTGGCGAGAACACCGAAAAATCGCTGAAATCATTCCAGCGTGTTTTCGGGATACCACAGACCGGAGTTCTTGACCGTGCCACAAAAAATGCTCTTTATCGTGCATATATGGGAATCGTTGAATCGGTACGTCCGGAATATACTCCGGTTGCACTTTATCCGGGAACTGTTCTTAAAGAAGGCACAAGAAATGACTATGTTCGTATTATGCAGGAATATCTGTCGTATATTCACGAAACATATCCCGATATACCGGCGGTAATAAATACGGGCTATTTCGGTCAGCTTACAAAGCAGTCGGTAATGGCTTTTCAGCGTCAGTTCGGAATCGAACCCACAGGAATCGTGGGAGGCATAACATGGGACACTATAGCCGGAGTTTATTCTGATTTGTATTACGGATACGACAAACGTCCGTATCAGAATCCGGGTTACATAATAAAATAATTTTTTAACAGTAAATTTTGCAGAAAGGAACGTCATCAATGCCATACAGCAACAGGCAGAAACGTCTGCATATACTCGAATTACAGCGGTATCTCCACAAAATATCCGAAAAAACCGGAAGTATACCGCTTATTTTTCCTGACGGAATATACGGTTCTGAAACAAGAAACGCAGTCCGGCAGTTCCAGAAAAATAACGGATTATCCGAGACAGGCGATACCGATATAAGAACGTGGGAAATGATAGTTTCCGAGTACAGAATACACATAGCCGAAAGACCGGCGGTATACCAGAATATTCCTACTGTGAACCACCTGATTGTACATTGGAATAACGGTAAGCTTATGGAAGATTTCCATAAAGAAGCAGACCGTATAAAATCGGAATATGATAATTTTGAGCATAATCAGAATGTAAAATGATATTATAGTTAAATATAAAAAATATCTCACGATACTTGAAAAATATGACATGATATGATATAATATAAGTGTCGGTATGATTGCCGGTTCTTATAAGTCCCAATAGCTCAGTAGGATAGAGCGACTGCCTCCTAAGCAGTAGGTCGGGGGTTCGACTCCCTTTTGGGACGCTTTATTATTAAAAATCAAAAGCGAATCCGGCAAATCTGCTGGATTCACTTTGTAAACGGAGGAATTTAAAATGTCAAAAAATTTTATCGTTGAAACATCTGCACGTCACATTCATGTAACTCAGGAACATCTTGAAATACTTTTCGGCAAAGGTCATGAGCTTACAAAGAAAAAAGATTTGTCCCAGCCCGGACAGTTTGCCTGCGAAGAACGTGTAACCATCGTCGGCTCTAAAAAAGAACTCGCAGGCGTTTCGATTCTCGGACCTGTACGTCCGGAAACTCAGGTTGAACTCTCAGCCACAGATGCACGTTCTATCGGAATCGTTGCACCTGTAAGAGAATCCGCCGATATTGCCGGTTCAGGTGCTTGTAAAATCGTTGGTCCGTGCGGTGAGGTCGAAATAAGCGAGGGAGTTATCGTTGCAAAGAGACATATTCATCTCACTCCGGAAGATGCTGCCGAACTCGGCGTTACAGATAAACAGGTTGTGTGGGTAAGAGTAAATACTCCTGAAAGAAGTGCAGTTCTCGGCGACGTTGTATGCCGTGTATCCGAAAAATATGCCCGTGCTATGCATATCGATACCGATGAATCAAATGCTGTCGGAGCTCCCCGTGAACTTTACGGAGAAATCGTGGAAATAGGCTGATTCCGGTTTTATTTGTAAAATATTCGTACATAATAAACACCTGAAATTTTAAATTTCAGGTGTTTTTGTTATATGATACACTTATTCATAAAAAGCGTAGCCGTCGGCGGTTGATGATTTAACGAGTTCTACCTGTCTTTCAATGACATCATCGTTGTCAATCCATTCGTTTTCTCCGGAAGCTCCTGCCCACTGGTCGTATTTTCCTTGTTTATATGAGGCGAGTCCGACAATCAGCGATACATCGCTTTCACTGACAAGATTTTCCCAGCGGTGCAGAGTTTCCTCAAACGGACACACGGCGTTCTGGAATCCGAAATAAAGCTGAGGAACTATGTAATCGCAATAGCCTGTTACACTTGTCCAGCGTTCGACATCTGCATACTGATTATTATAGTCAATATCTATATTTCCCTGAGGACTTATGCCGAACTTGAGATTCATATCACGGGATTTAACTGTTTCATAGAGAGAACTTACCATATGATTTATATTTTCTCGTCGCCAGTCGTTAATATCCCCGCTTTCGGTTTCAAAGGCTTCTCTGTCAAATTCAAATTCTGTTGAGGGATAAAAATAATCATCTATATGAAGTCCGTCAACGTTGTAATTGTCAAGTATTTCGCCGGCTGTGGAACATATCAGTTCAGTTACTTCGTCATATGCCGGATTGAGATAATAACGATTTCCGACGACTTTCACCATCGGATTATTTTCCGCTATCCATTGTTTGACTATAAAATCATCTGAAATTTTTTCCATTTGTTCGGTGGTCTGCATACGGTAAGGATTTATCCATGCATGAACTGATATTCCCATATCGTGGGCAGTTTCGGTGATTATTTCGAGGGGGTCATAATCTCCGTCATAGAATATTCCTTTGGGAAAGATTTCTGAATTATAATACGCATCACCGTTGGGGTGGGCGTGGAAATATATTGTATTTATATCGTTTTCCGAAGCTCTTTCCAGAATCTCCGAAACAGCCGACCGATATTCCTGTTCTGTTTTTCCGTACATATATTCTTCAAAATCCATGTACGGAAGCCATAAGCCTATCTGATTGTCATAGTTGAGCGGTATGTATCCTGATTCCGGTGATTTTTCGGATTCACCGGAAATACTGCTGTTTATTTCCTGACGGTTTATGTTTTCAATATTTTCCTTATCGGGAACGGTACAGCCAGTCATAAAAATAACAGCCGAAATCAATAAAAAAGATTTTTTCATAAATTTTTCCTTTCTTTAATTGTGTATATTCTGATTCTGAAAAGCATAATATCTTGTCTATTATATGAAAAAAGTTTCAGAATTATTACAGTTTGCAGGCGGAAAAATGCCTTGAATCCCCTGTATTCTGCAAGAAAACCGTATTTTTCAGGTTTAATGACGAGTATTGACATATTTCACGGCAAGTAGTATAATAAAGTATACATATATCATACTCAGGGGGGCATAATATCCATGAACAGAAGAAAAAAATTAACCGCATTGCTGACAGCATTTTCTATGATTCCGTTATCATCGTGTGTGGGAGATATAGAAAATATTGAACCACCGTCCATACAGAACGGTACAGTATCAAAAACTGATACCGTTTCCGAAACCAGCACGCAGGACGGAACTTCCGGAAATACCGGAAATACGCAGGCAGAATCTCATGTATCCGAATCTGTAACTTCCGGAGAAGTCCGCACGACTGATGCCGTTGTTACGAAAGCTGAAACAACAACCACAGCATCAACCACAACAGCAACAACAACTACTACAGAACCGCCTGTTTTCCGTGGAAATCTTTATGATGCGGACGGCGATATGCTTATGTTCAGCAGTGCCGGAGACAACGGCAAAGAAATCCGCATGACAAATGATGATAATAATGTTGCATTTGCAAATCTGCTGAACGAAATGTCAGAGGGATATGACCTGACATATGATAAAATTCTCCGCACGCCGAATCCTACTCCTGTAAAGGGAGGAGATTTCGGACAGTCAATTCAGCTTACCCTTGATGCGGATACGCAGAAAGCCGTATACAATTACATGGAAAGCGTGAATCTTATCGGTTCAGCCGTTGTAATGCGGAGCGACGGTTCTCTTATGGCACAGGTGTCTTATCCGTCATATAATCCCGATTATTATTACGGTCAGGAAACCGAGGAGGATTTGGCTTGGGGAACTTACGGAAACAAGGCGTTCCAGAATTTCCCGCCAGGTTCATGCTTTAAAATCATGTCGGAAGTAATTTCGGACAAGCACGGAATCTATTCACTTTATGATGAGGGAACATGGGCATATGACGGCGTTACGATTGTAAACTGGGACCACGAAAATTATTGGAATTATCCGGTACAGCGTGATTTGTATTCTGCCTTTGTAAATTCAAGCAATATATTCTTTGCGAAATCTTTTGACGAAATAGGCAGGGAAGCTGTTCTGAAAGACCTTGACGACATATTCCATTTTGTAACTCCGATTGAATGCGATTTCGGTACTATCTCGAATAATATTGAAATCTACTGCAATGATGACCTGAGACGTACAGCTTTCGGGCAGTCATATGTTATGACGTGTCCGATATATCTTGCGGCTCTCGGACGTGAAGCGGCATACGGTGAAATGGTAAAGCCTTTCAGCATAAAGAATGTTGTGGATACCACTGATTTCTACAGCGTAATCGAAAAGGGTTCAAAGCAGAATGAAGTTATCGGAACTATTCCCGAAGAATACCGCCAGAATCTTCTCGACGGCATGACAGGTGTCGCCGCAGGTCTCGGAATATCTGTACCTGCCGGATATAATTTCTATGCGAAAACCGGAACGGCGGAAACATGGCAGGGCGATTTCCTCTATATCACAGGAATCCTGAAAAATGCCAATGACGACGGAAACGGAGTTTATACCGATTACAATGACTACAACGGCTCGTATATAATTGCTATGCAGATACGTAATCCGGAATATTTCGGTTTCTCGTTTGCGAGCGAATCAGCAAGGATTTATCAGGGAATCGTCAACGCTGTTGTGAACTGAAATATATTCTGATTAAAAAAATCACATCTTTCCGGATATTTCCCGAAAAGATGTGATTTTTAAATTTCATAGCTGTTCAAGAAGTCTGAATATATCTTCTCTGAGCGGAAGTTCATCGGAAAACGCAGAAGCTCCGCCGGAAGCCGTTGCGAGTTTAACAGCGTATTCATAATTACCGTTTTCAAGACCGGCAATAAATCCGGCAATCATTGAATCGCCTGCACCTACGGAATTTTTTACAGTTCCACGGCATACTCCGCTGATGTGAGTTATTCCGTATTCGTCGAGCAGGACAGCACCGTCTCCGGCACGTGATACCAGAACATTCACCGCACCCATTTTCTGAAGTTTACGGGCATATTTTACTATATCTTCAGTTGATTTTATTTCTGTTCCGAAAATTCCGCAGAGTTCGGAAATATTCGGCTTTATAAGAAAAGGTCTGTATTTCAGAACATTTAAAAGAAGCTTGTTTTCCGCATCAACAACGGCTCTGATTTTCTTTCCGCTGAGATGTTCAAGAATCATGGCATAAATATCGGGCGGAACTGCTGACGGAACACTTCCGGCAAGAATTATCGTATCGCCGTCCTGAATCCCGTCGGTTTTTTGAAAAAGTTCGTCAATCTTATCCGGCGGAATTTCCGGACCTCTGCCGTTGATTTCCGTTTCCTGCTCCGATTTGATTTTTATGTTGATTCGTGAAAATCCGTTTTCAAGACGAATAAAATCAGTTTCAACACCTTTTTCACGCACTGATTTTTCAATTGCATCACCCGTGAAACCGGCAACAAATCCCAGTGCCTTTGAACTCACTCCGAGTTCCGCAAGCACAAGAGAAACGTTTATTCCTTTTCCGCCGAAACAGATTCTTTCGGACTGCGTGCGGTTCACTGTGCCTTTTTGTATATTTTCCGTGCGGATAATATAATCAACCGCCGGATTGAAAGTTATTGTATATATCATGATTCTGCACCTCCGGATTTATTATAGCATATTTATTTATCAATTGCAAACGTAATAAAAAATTCATTAATTTTTCAGAAAAAATTTCAGAAAACTATTGATTTTTTTGAAAAGATGTGTTATAATATCATTGTCAGATTGATAAATTTCTGCCTTGTTCGATATAATATAGTTTTTTATAATCCAACACATCTTCTAAGGGAATTCAGCTCCGGCTGTGGATTGCAGACCTCCCGCCATGCGGAAGAAGGGAGCGTGAAGCAATCGGGCGTTTACCCACCTGCTTCGTGCGGGTTTTATTCGCTATATAAACGGCAAGGCGGATTTTTTTTGAACTCTGCTTTTAAAAGAATTGACGGCGGTCAGCCGGATATTCAAAAACGTGCAGTGATATTTCTTGCTTCTGTATGTGCAGAAGCTTTTTGTTTGTACAGAGGTGATTTTTATGAAAAAACTTCCTCCCGTCGGTCAGAGAATTATAAAATCATCGGTATCGGTTCTGATATGCTATATCATATATATTCTGAGCGGAGAAAGAGGGATTCCGTTTTATTCCATAATTGCCGCTCTGCAATGTATTCAGCCGTATACTGACAAGTCAATCAGAATAGGCATACAACGTATGACAGGAACATTTTTCGGTGCGTTTTTTGGTCTTGTTGCGATACTTCTGCAGATTTATATTTTTCACAATTACAGCGATTTATCCGGATATATTCTTAATGCACTCTTTGTCATACCGGTGATATATACCACGGTTCTTCTTAACAAGAAAAATGCTTCATATATTTCATGCGTGGTATATCTCAGCATAGTTGTTAATCATATGACCGACCCGAATCCGTTTATATTTGTTTTTAACAGAGTAATGGAAACTATTATCGGAATTTTCGTCGGAATCGCAGTCAATAAGGCTCATCTGCCAAGGAAAAAACTTCGTGATTGTCTTTTTGCCGTCGGATTTGATGATATGCTTTCGCCGATTAAAGACGAACTGACACCGTATTCCCATATAGAAATGAACAGAATGTTAGATGACGGAATGAATCTCACAATAAGCACATCAAGAACTCCGGCAAGCGTGATAAAACTCATAGAGGGAATAAATCTGAAGCTCCCCATAATTGTAATGGACGGGGCGGCATTGTATGATATTGCGGAGAATACTTTTATAAATGCCTATGTTATTTCTCCGGATTCAAGCCGTGAAATAGCCGGAAAAATACGAAGCAGAAATATGAACTGCTTTATAAATGCACTGTGCGATGATACGCTGACTATATTTTACGGCAATCTTGAAAATTATGCGGAAAAGGATATGTTTCTTACTCTCAGGCGTTCTCCCTACAGGAGCTATATTCAGCGTGAACCGTCTGCTTACGAAAGAACGGTTTACATAATGGCGATTGACAGAACAGAAAAAATCCGTGGATTCTATGACGAAATGATAGACGAGGGATTGGATAAGCGTTTCAAGATTATATATTATGTATCGGATAAATACGACGGCTACAGCTGTATAAAAATATATAACCGTAACGCAAACACGGCGAATATGCTCCGGTATCTCATGGAAGTCCGTGATATTGATAAAAAAATCACAATAGGGGCAGACAGCCGGAACGATATAATCACCGACAGCAAGGATATTAACGGTATTGTCAGGGAACTTAAAAAAGCGTTTGAACCGGTAATGAATCCGTTTTCACCGGTTTCAGACAAGGGGGAATTTAAAATAAAATGAAATTCGGTTCAGATTTCAGCCGTGGAATGACACACGGAATACCGATAGCACTGGGGTATCTTTCGGTATCTTTCGGATTCGGAATAACTGCCGTTGCTTCGGGACTATCGGTTTTTGAGGCATCAGCAATATCGGCAACGAATCTTACATCAGCCGGTCAGGCTGCCGGAATTGATGTCATAGCGGTGGGCGGAACAATACTCGAAATGATATTGCTTCAGCTTACAATAAATATCAGATATTCATTAATGGCACTTTCATTGTCGCAGAAGCTTGATAAAAGATTCACAACTCCGCACAGACTTTTAGCGTCTTACGGAATCACCGACGAAATTTTTGCAGTGTGTTCGGCTCAGAAAGGAATGCTGAGTCCGGCGTATATGTACGGAATGATACTTATAGCAACGTTGGGCTGGGTTATCGGAACATTTTTAGGAGCGTCAGCCGGACAGCTTCTGCCCGAATCCGTATCATCTGCTCTCGGAATAGTATTATACGGAATGTTTCTTGCAATTATAGTTCCGCCGTCGAAAAAAAGCAGAAATATTATGTGTGTGGTTATTGTGTCAGCGGTTCTCAGTTTGCTGTTCAGATATGTGATTACTGCGGTGTCTTCAGGATTTGCGGTTATTATCTGTGCTGTGTCCGCTTCGGTTCTCGGAGCGTTGATATTTCCGGTAAAAGATGAGGAAGAACAGGAATGAGTACAGCAATATATATTTTTGTTATGGCATCTGTGACGTATCTCATACGCATGATACCTTTTACATTTTTCAAGAAAAAAATAAAATCGCAGTTTATACGCAGTTTTCTGAAATATATTCCATATGCGGTGCTGAGTGCGATGACGATTCCGGCTATTTTTTACAGCACAGGAAATCCGGTGACAGCGGTTGCAGGAACAATAATCGCTGTTGTGCTTGCTTTTTTTGATTTACCGCTGATAGTTGTCGCACTGGCGGCATCTCTCGGAGCGTTTATTGCCGGATTATTTTTGTAAGCAAAACGAATAATTATTTTTATAAACAAAAATCCCTCAGCCGGAACTGAGGGATTTTCTTTTTTTTATTTAGTGAGGTATTGTCTGAGCATTATAATGTCGAAAGCATCAAGTGTGCCGTCCTTGCATAAATCGCCTGATTCCCAATTTGCAAGTTTTGCATCTGGGTCAGCGAGAAGCCATTTGCTGAGAAGTACGAGGTCAGCGACATCTGTTTTGCCGTCTCCGTTGAGGTCTGCTTTCGGTTTTTCCGGAGCTGTTGTTTCCGGAGTTTTTGTAGCTACAGTTGTAGCAACGGTTGTTGTAACAGTTGTTGTCTTTGTGGTTGTCGCTTTTGTTGTTGTAAGAGTTACAGCCGACCATTTCTGGCAGTTATTGTCTGTATTTTCCCACTGCTGAACATTTGCACCGCTTTCCTTGCTTGCGGAAGCTACTTCCACGAAGCAGTTATCTTTTGAAGCTCTTGTCATGATTGAATAAGTTCCGTCCATATTCTTTACGAATTTAAAGAGCATTGCACTGTCTTTTGTTGAATATTCTGCGATTGCTATATTTCCGCCGTTTGATGAACTGTCTGCACGCAGAACATATTTATTATCAGCCACAGAGCGGATATAATAATAATTTCCGCCTCCTGCAAATTCCTGCAATGTCCATTGCTGGCAGTTGAGACCGTTTGATGTCCACTGCTGAACGTTTGAATCTGCTTTCATACTTCCGTTTACAATATCCATAACCATACCGCTGTTTGCGTTCTTGAACTCATACACAACGGAAGTATCCATTTTACAGCCGGGATTTGAAACGGGTTCAAGAATCCAGTTCTGGCATGAAGCGTCATTGACAGTCCACTGCTGGATATTTGCACCGCTTTCCTTTTTGGCGGATTCAACTTCAACGGCGGATTTTTCGCCCGAAACTCTTGTGAGAATTTTGTATGAGCCGTCGGAATTTTTAGTAAACATGAACTGCTGATTTATTTCATTCTTATAGGAATATATATCGATATTTGTACCGTCAGCTGTTCTTTTGCCGTAAACGTCAAGAGCATATGAAGCACCATCGCCGACAGCGGAGATAAGAGAATAGTAGCCGTTTCCGGCATCTATAAACCGCCATATATCGTGGATTGTATCGTCGGAAGTTCCCCACTGCTGAACGTTTGCACTGTTTTCGGCTTTTGCACCGGCAACCTGCATATAAAGTCCGGAATTTACATTTTTAAGTCTGTATGTCGAGCCGTTGACAAACGATTCGGGAACAGGTTTTTCAGGGGTAGGAGTTACGGGGGTCATAGGACCGTCGGGAGCGGTATTCAGACCGGCACTCGGAACACCTTTCTTTCCGTACCGGATATACATCATATTGCCGTTTGAAGTCTGGCAGCCGCTGTAAGTATTACAATAAGTCTTTGCATTGGCAGCAGTAAGTGAAACATAGCTGTAATTATTTTTTGGTCTCCATGAAGTAGAAGTTGCTGTGCTATTGGAATCACCGCCCTGTTGGGTTCTGTTACAGCCTGAGAAAATTGAGCCTGTTTCAGTATAGTGACCTACATAAAGCCAGTCACCCCAGTCACAGATAACGTTTCCACCATTTTCGTAAACACAGTTTTCAGCGTATATATCGCAGTTTGACAGAACAGTGTAAGCCATGCTGAAATCGTTCACATAGTTATTGAGCGAATGATAGTAGCCCCATCTCATAAGTCCCGGACCTCTTGTATTACAGCCATTGAACTTATTGGAGATAAGTGTCATACGTGGAAACCCGTCATAATTAGCCTTTGAATTTTCGTCATCAGACGGGTAACCGAGTATCAGTCCATATTTATGTTTACCGAATGAACTGTCGGAAACGGTGCAGTAATCGGCATCATAACAGCACGCAAGGAACTTATCTTCATCGACTTTGCCTGTTTTCGGAGCATATCCGTAATTATCATGACCAACAAAAGTAACATGGTCAACCCATATATTCTGACCCGAACCGAAATAGAATTGAATAGAATCGTTGTTGTTTGATTCAGCGTCATGGGTACTTTCAAAGTTTTTGATAATGATATTATTGCCTGTACCGAGTCTTGAATTTGTACAGAACTGAACATTGAACAGCGTATGATTTCCGTAGCTTCCGACGATTGTCTTGTTATTGCGGACATAGATTCGTCCTGCTGTACACATATATCTTTCGCCGTTGAGGTTGAGTTCCGTAACGCTGATATTGTTTTTTACAATGATTGTATACGGCGTATCTGATTCGGCGTATTTTTTGAGGTCTGCGAAGTTTGATACTTCCACGGTTTCGCCGAAAAGACCGCCGATGTCGGAAGCCTTGATATTTTTGCTTACGTCGTCGAAGCAGTATCCGGCAAATCCCTGTAATCCGTCGCAGTTGAGAAGCCACAGCTGATTATCTGCTCCGGTATACGATTCAAGTTTCATACCGCCGGAACTCTGGGTAAGTGCGAGGGAAGTATCGGCATAGTTCACGATTTTGTAATAGAGATTGTTTCCGAGGTGGTCATTTTTTACGGGAACGACATACCAGTGCTGAGTTTTGTCTGATTCACTTCCGTATACTATAACGTCCGAACCCTTTGATACGTTATAGCCGGAGGGAGTGATTAAACGACCGGACAAGGCACTGACAATTTTGAAAAAAGTACCTTTTGAGTCAGCTCCTACACGGTCGAATCTCCATGACGGGGAAAGGTCGTTTCCGAGGGCTTTGACCGAAAGCGTGGAATTATCGGCAGAGCCGTCGGCAGTGAGTACCTTTGAATTGTCTTTCACCGCAATATTCATAAGCTGGGCAGGATAATCCACCGATGCGGCATAGACTTCGAGATTCTGCAATATACCGGACGGCATATTTATGCAGTTAAGGCACATAAACGCCATGGTAAATGCAAGAATCAGGGTTATAATCCTGTGTTTTTTCTTCATGACAAAAATAACCTCCTTTAATTAATCATGAAAGCAAGTTTTTTAACTGTAAGCGGACTATCTGACGGCACAGTGCAGATTTACCGCAGATACCGCAAACAGTTCACCTTATTGATATTATACATAATCAAGAAGAAAATGTCAATATGATATGGTATAATTTTATATAATTAATTTTATGCTGTGTACGATAGTGCTGATTTATTATAATTTATTTTCTGTGAGTATTTCATAAGCCTGAGTATATTTTTCTTTCCAGTATGCACGCTTGTATTCCGGAATATCAGCCGTATCAAGGAGACGGCTCTGGTCGGAATTATGGATAAGGTCGGCGATTTTCACGAGTTTGGCGTAAGGATTAGTTTTCAGTCGTTTTATATAGTCAAAATAATTTTCTTTTTTGTCATATGTCAGGAGCTTTACAGCTTCTGTGACTTCCGGAGGAAAATTTTTTCCGAGTTCCTGAACAGTTATATCCGTATCTTCGAGAACGTCATGCAGGAGAGCGACGCACGTCGATATTTCATCGTTCATCTGTTCTGCGAGATGATAAGGGTGAAATATGTACGGAAATCCGCTTTTATCATGCTGTCCGTGATGAGCATTATAGGCTGTGAGCATTGCTTTTTTTGTGAGTTCTGTATAAATCATTTTACAAATCACCTTTGAATATATTTTTTTAATCCGGTTACGGCAAAATTTTTGTACATCTATAGACATTCCGGAAAAAAAGTGGTATAATGTTACTGCTGACTGAACTTTTGTTTTTTTAGATACAAAATATGTTAAGTCTGCTGAGCGGTTTCGATTATAAAATCAGAAAAATTCTTTGCAGAGAAAAATTTCACTTCGAGAGAACCGACGCATTTTTCAGGGTCATATTTTTCTTTCGGGATTATGATAAGTTTTTTTGGATATTTGACATACAGAAAATCAGTTGCATCGGGATATTTTTTCATTGCTTTAAGAATATTGCATCGTATATATATAAACTGATTTTTTTGTTTTTCATCAAGAATATCAAATATTGCTTTCTCGCTTTCTGTAAGCGGAACGGCAAAAGCAGCTTTTCTTCTGTTTTCGTCAATGGCGAACCGAGCGTTTTCTATTCGTTTGCGTCTGCTTTCGGCGAGTTTTATAAATTCCGGTCTGCTGGAAAAATTCGTAGTATATACTGATTTGTGTACTGTATAGAGAGCCATAGCGTCTATCAGAGCATTATGAAAACAGCCGTTTTCTGGGGTATATCCGAATGCCGTTGCAAGTTCCTGAATATTCACGGCCTCGGGAAGCTGCATTTTTTTCACCATATTCTGCTGAATATCGCAGATACTGTTCTGTATTGTTTTGATATTTCTGTATCCTTTGCCGAATTTGCGGTGTTGTTTTACATCTGAAATAAGACCGAGCCTATCAAAATTTCCCCAGACACGGAGTTTATTTATTCGGTATTTCTGCATAAGTCTCACAGCTCTGCCGAGTACGATTTCGCTGTCGGCGGAGCGGTCTATTTCTTCCTGAGTAAGATGCGTAAGGTCACAGCATCTTTTTTGCAGAACAGGAAAAAGATTCGGCTTTGAAGTTGAATAATATTTATCAACTATAACATAGTTGCTGTCGCATATTACAAGTCCTATCGACAACATTTCGGATTTCATTCTTGTTATTTGTTCTCCGCAGGTAAATTCAAAATCAGCAAAGCACATATATTTTTCATCATACATAAAATTCACCTCATATAAAAAAATTCCGACAGTATTCTGTACATAATTATATCACATTTTTTTGGAAATTGCAATACTTTTGCTGACAATACCACGGTAATCAATACATAATATTTCAGGGGGGCTTCGGTATGTTCATAAATAATGATGACAATATGTCCGCACATTTTTTTCTTCATCGTGAGGAAAGATTCGAGTACGCTCCTTTTGACCGTGAAATGGCATTTTATGAGAGTATATGTGTCGGCGATATGGAGCTTGTGAGATTATATGCAAAACCGCTTTTCAGTGACGGTTGCGGTACTCTCAGCCGTGACCCTGTGCGGAATATAAAGTATCATTTTGTAGTTTCGACTGCACTTATTGCCCGTGTGTGTATCGGTTCGGGACTATCGCCGGAGGAATCCTACAGCATAAGTGATGTATATATAATGAAAGCCGATGAATGCTCTACAGTTGAGGGTGTACGGGAACTTCACTGGCAGATGATTGAGGCATACACAGAAAGAATGCACAGACTGAAAGGAAGCACTGTATTTTCAAAGCGTATAATATGTGCTATGGAATATATAAGCGAACATCTTCATGACCGTGTATGCATTGAAGATGCAGCAGAATGTCTGAAAATCACGCCGGCATATCTTTCAAGGCTGTTCAGGACGGAAACCGGCGTGACATTTACGGAATACGTTCACCGCCGGAAAATAGAAGAAGCCACAGGACTTCTGCGTTATTCGGAATACAGCGACCTCGAAATAAGCAGTATCATGGGATTCAGTTCGCAGAGTTATTTTATAAAGATATTCAAAAAATTTACAGGAATGACTCCCAGCGAATATAAAAAAAAATACAGAATCCCTGACATGAAACCGCCGGTGTGGAATACGGAAAAAAAATGATTTGCGGATTTTCAGAAAAAATCCATTGACTTATTAAAGGCATTGTAGTATAATATTTGTGTGTGAATTTTTTGTGGCTTGAGACAAGTTCAGGCGTTTCAGGCTAATGAAAACAGGAGGAATAATATGGATAGAAAAAGAAAATTTTTTGTCTGCACCGCTGTTTCCGCTCTCTGTATGGCAGCGGTTTTGCCGGTATCGGTTTGTGCGGCGGATTCGGACGAAACAATAACCACTGTGAATACAACTGCTGTTCCCACTGAAACTACAGCAGTATCAGATGATATAACAGAACCGTCCTCCGGAGAAGACGACCAAAGTCAGGAATATTCGGAAGAATGGGTTACGGACGACGACGGCAGAATATATTACTACGGAGCGGACGGGGAAAAAGTCACCGGCGTTCAGGAAATCGACGGCGAAGTATATCTTTTCTCAAAAAACGGAGTGCTTAAAACAGGCTGGAGAACCGTTGACGGAAAACGCCGTTTTTATGATATAAAAACAGGAAAGCCAGTATACGGCTGGTTTGAATACTGCGGAAAAAAATACTATATCGAACCGGAAAAAGGAAAGATTTCAGATGAAATTTTTTCCGACGAAAACGGAGATATGTATATCCTGGGCGATAAGGGAAGTATCATAAAAGACGAAGGATTCGTCGAACATGATAATGATACGTATTATGTTACAGAGGACGGCACTCTTGCAGACGGCGAAATCATGGTTGACGGAGTTCCGTATGCATTTGATGAGAACGGAATCCAGAAAAAAGGCTGGGAAACTGTTTTCGGCAAAAAATATTACTACGATACAGACACCGGAAAATTCATGACAGGTCTTGTGGAAATTGACGGAAAATATTATTACATAAGCGAAGAAAACGGAATGTCTACTGGAGTGGTGGAAATTTCCGGTACGGAATATATTTTTTCAGCCGATACAGGTATCCTTGAAACCGGCTGGATAACAATAGATGATAATGTCAGATATTTCTATAAAGACTCTACATTCGCAAAGGGAGTTACCGAAATCAACGGCGTGAATTATCTTTTCAGCAGTGACGGACTGCTTCTGCATGGAATGAATAAAGTCGGAGGAATCACGTATTATGCAGATAAATCCGGAAAAGTATGTTCCGGATTCGTGACGGTAGATGATGATACATACTGTTTCGGTGATGATTTTGCAATGCAGACCGGATTTATCGAAAATGACGGTGCAAAATATCTTTTCGGCGACGACGGAAAAATGGAAAAGGGGTTTGCAGATTATGACGGAAACACGTATTATCTTGACAAAGACGGAAAAATGCTCACCGGAAGACTTCTCATAAACAACAAGAAATACTTTTTTGCCGATGACGGTGCTATGCAGTTCGGCTGGATAACCATTGACGATAAGAATTATTATTTCACCGAAGACGGAAGTGCGGCATCAGGTCTTACAGTCATCGGAACTCGGACATATTATTTCAATACAGAAACAAATGCCATGATGACAGGCAGGCTTATCATTAACAATGTAAAATATTATTTCAACGAAAACGGAACTATGAGACGTGGTTGGGCAAAGCTTGAAGACGGTCACAAATATTATTTTGATGTCGAAGGAAAAATGGTTACCGGCTGGTATGAGATAAAGGAAAAACTCTATTATTTCAATCCGTCAAACGGTCAGCTTGTAACGAATACCATTATGGGCGACTACAATCTCACCAATGACGGAAGTGCTGTTCCGCTGTCGGCAGTTCAGCAGAGAGCAAAATCGGTAATTCTTTCGATGGGTGCTGTTACACCGACATCTATTTACAATTATGTCTGCTCGCACAATACTTACAGATATATGGAAGATACACGGTCACTTGATTCAATAAATTCGACAGGCTGGGCTTATTTTGCAGATTATGCCCTCACTAACCGATATGTGGTGTGTTACTATTTTGCTGCGGTATCTGACCTTCTGTTCAAGCAGGCAGGATATACTTCACGCATAGTATACGGTACAGGCAGAGGTGCTGGAGACCATTACTGGAATCAGGTATATGTCAACGGAAGCTGGACTAATTACGATGCCTGCAACGGCTACGCAGATGTTTCATTCTCATTTTTACAGAGTCAGAACTACACGTTCTATCAGTATGTAAATCCTATTTATTATTGATTTTTTTTGGAGGTATAAACAAATATGAAAAAAAAATTAACAGCACTTATTGCTTTTTCTGCTGTGTTTGCGTTTTCGGCTGTATCATGCGGAAAAGATGAGCCGTCAGAATCATCGGTTCCTGATTTTCCGGAGCTTTCGGCATCGGAATCCGAAGATAATACGGAAGCCGTGACAGAAGCAGATTCGGAATCAGCTACAGAGGAAGATAAAAAAGAATCTTCTGAAACAACATCGGCTGAAACAAAAGCAGTTCCGGAAACCACAGAAAAATCTTCAAAGACAGAAAATAAAGATACATCGGATAAATCAGAAAATTCAGAAAGTCCGAAAGATTCAGAAGATTCAGATGAAAGCACGCCTGACGAACCGGAAAATAACGCTCAGCACAATGACAATCCGGAAGATAGTACGCCTGATGAATTATCTTCCGAACCCGACCCAGAGCCGGTCACGGATTCTCCGGCAGAACCGCCTCAGCAGATACAGTCGTTGATATTCTCCGAAAATATGCTCAACGGCGATGCCGCATCTGTTGTTTTTGAACTCGGCGGAGACCCCGATATATCAACAGCACCGGCGTGCTTTGCAAACGGAGCGGATTCAAAGACGTATACTTATGACGGGCTTGTGCTACAGTGCTATGTACTCGAGGGAAGCGAATATATATACGCATTCACGATAACAGGTGCAGGATATACTTCCGAACACGGAATCGCTGTCGGAAGTTCACGCAGTGATGTTGAATTGTATTACGGAGCAGGTGAAGCCTCCGGAAATGATGTGATGTACATATATGACAATTATGATATGACTATAACATATGACGGCGATACGGTAACAGCGATTGACTTCTACGCTCCGGTATAAGGTGGGAATATGGTTTTCAGCAGTCCCGTATTTCTGTTTGTTTTTCTTACGGCGGTATATGTATTATATTGTATTGTTCCATCAATAAAGGCTAAAAACGTAATTCTGTTGCTGTTCAGTCTTTTATTCTATACATACGGCGAGCCGAAAGCGGTTCTGATTATGATATTGTCTATTGTCATGAATTATGTGTTCGGACTTGCCGTCGGAAAAGAGAACAAAGGCAGAAAAATTATTCTCTGTATTTCTGTAATATCAAATCTGATTATACTCGGAATATTCAAATATGCCGGATTCGGTGCGGAGATGCTCAATAAACTGCCGTTTCTTAGTGTTTCAATACCGGCAATATCTCTTCCGATAGGAATTTCATTCTATACGTTTCAGGCAATGTCGTATGTCATTGATGCGTACAAAAATCCGGAATACGTGCAGAAAAATCCTTTTAAAGTTGCATTATATATAACGTTTTTCCCACAGCTTGTGGCAGGACCTATCGTCAAATATTATGATTTTGCCGGACAGATAGATAAACGTACATCAACGCCTCAGCAGACAGCGGAGGGAATAAAGCGTTTTATATTCGGACTTTCCAAAAAGATGCTTATTGCCAATACTATGGCATTTGTGGCTGATACAGTATATTCTCTTGATACGTCTGAACTTTCAGTTCCGCTTGCGTGGCTGGGAGCGTTGTCGTATCTGTTTCAGATATATTTTGATTTCAGCGGATACAGTGATATGGCTATAGGGCTGGGGCATATGTTCGGATTCACATTCAGGGAGAATTTCAATTATCCGTACATTTCGCAGAGTATGCAGGAGTTCTGGAGACGCTGGCACATATCTGTTTCCACGTGGTTCAAGGAGTATCTTTACATACCGCTCGGAGGAAACAGAAAAGGAAAAATCCGTACAGCCCTGAACAAGCTCGCAGTATTTTTCTGTACCGGTCTGTGGCATGGTGCGAGTCTTAATTTCATAGTATGGGGACTTATCAACGGTATATTCATGATGTTTGAATCATACAGGATAATTAAGCCGGAAAAGTGGTTAAGACCGTTCCGGCACGTATATGCGATGTTCGTGACCGTGACCGCATTTGTATTTTTCAGGGCGGATAATCTTGAATCGGCGTGCCGTTTTATCGGGCATATGTTCATGCCGTCGGGTGATTCCGTACAGAATGCCATATTCTTTCAGCTTCTCGACCCTGAATATATAGTGATGTTCATAATTGCAGTTATATTCTCTGTGCCTGTTATTCCGGCAATCAGAAACAAGTCGGAATCTCCCGGCGGAAAAACTGCTTTGGTATACGAAACAGTTTCATATGGAATATCTTTTGTATTTCTGATACTCTGTATACTGTCGCTGTCGTCGGCATCATACAATCCGTTTATTTATTTCAGATTTTAAGGGGGCTGTATTGTGAAAAAAATATTTTACAGAATATATACAGCATCTTTTATCGGAATATGCCTGATTCCGGCGGTTTTAACTCCGTTTATGCAGTCGGACGAAACAGCAGAAAAACGGAATTTATCTGAATTTCCGAAATTCACAGACGAGGACGGAGGATTAAATACAGAATTTTTCTCCGGATTTGAAACATGGTTTTCGGAGCATTTTGCATTCCGGCAGAATCTTGTCAATGCCAATGGACGGCTGAGGTCAGAAATTCTTTCATCTTCGCCGGACAGCGATGTTATTGTCGGAAAGGACGGCTGGTTATTTTACGGCGAAACAACCGGAGATTATCTGCGTACAAATGTAATGAATCGCCGTGAAATAAACAGTATTATCCATAATCTCCGTCTTGTCAGCGAATATTGTTCCGGAAAAGGAGTGGAATTTATATTTTTTTCAGTTCCGAATAAAAATACGTTGTATCCCGAATATATGCCGTATAATTATATTCCGGCGGACAGAAAAAGCAATTATGAAAATCTCACCGCCGGACTTGCCGGAGATAAATTTTATCTTGATATGAAAGAAGCTCTGCTCGGAATTGATTTTTCCGAACCGCTTTATCATAAAACCGATACTCACTGGAATAATTTCGGAGCATATGCCGCTCATGTTTCGATTATGGAACGTATAGGAAAATCATCGTGTCCGGTTGAGAGCGGAGGGTGGTATATCAGAAATGACCGTCTCGGCGATCTTGCGTCTATGATATATCCCGCCGAAAAGGCGAAAGATACGCAGTTTCATAATGAATATGAATTTGGTTATCAGTACACAAGCCGTTTCCGTGGACTTGATGATATATCGATAACAACATCAAATCAGGACAGACAGGGAAATCTCATAATGTTCCGTGATTCTTTTGGAGAGGCGATACTTCCGTATATGGCGGAAATGTTCGGGACTGCTGAGTTTTCAAGGGCAGTGCCTTATAATCTCAGGAATGTATCGGAAGATGATACGGTTATAATTGAAATTGTTGAGCGTAATCTTGGCAATCTCAAAAAATATGCTCCTATAATGCCTGCACCTGTGCGTGAGTTTCCTGAGACAATAGCTGAAAGCGGCAGTTTTTCTATGATTGCAGAAAGTGAAGAAATTAACGGGTTTTCACATATATGGGGAAAAGTGCCAAAAGAGTGCATAACAGGGGATAACTGCCGCATTTATGTGGAATCCGGCGGAATTGTCTACGAAGCCTTTAATTGTTTTGAAGAAAAACTTCTCGGCGAACCAGACAATGGTTATGGAAACGGATTTTCACTTTATCTTCCATCTGGTTCGGAGGCGGACAGAGTTATTGTAGGAAATGATGACGACAAAATATTTTGTAGTCAATGACTAATTTGTGAATAGAGGTATTATTATGAAATTTAATAAAGTCATTGCAGTATTTTCGGCGTTGATTCTTCCGTCAGTTAGTGCCGGAGCTGTTGTATCATATGCCGAGGGTCAGGATTTTGCACCTGTGTATGAATTTTTTAACGAAAATGATGTAAACGGAAGTATAGTTATTTCTGTTCCGGAAAATTCCACGGCGAAAGTCCTGATTGATTTTGATTCTCCGGAAGTCGATGACGAGCCGTATTACGTGGAGACACTCGGAAGCGGAACGTATTCGTTTGACATTGAGGGATATGACAATACAGAGGACGATTACCGCATTTATACTGTTTCCGTGGAGCTTTCAGGCGGAAAGTACAACATTTCATCAAAGCCGTACAAAGATGAATTTACAGTACCCGACGGCAATGATACGCCCGACAGTTTTCGTGAGATAAAATATGAATTTACAATCGATGACAAGCAGTCTAAAAATGAGTGGGACGTTGAAAGCGAAACAGAATCCGCAAAAAATATATCTGTTCATCTTGACTACGTAATGATAGGAGATGTTGACCACAGCGGAAAAGTAGACGCTTCCGATGCTTCATTTGTTCTTGTGGAATATTCGCTCCTGTCGACAGGCGGTGTGAGTTCATGGACAGACAAGGAAAGACTCTGCGGAGATGTAAACGGCGATTCAAAAATAGATGCAACCGATGCTTCAGCGATTCTGGTATATTATTCAACAAATTCCACGGGCGGAAATGCATCATGGAATATTTAGCAGGTGAGATATGAAAGAAAACGAAAAAATTCACGGTTTTACCGTAACAAAAATAAAAAGTATTGACGGCGGAAAGCTTGTTCAGATGACTCATGAAAAAACACAGGCACGTCTTGCATGGCTGGATAACAGCGAGGAAAATAAGCTGTTCTGCGTTTCATTCAAGACAGTTCCTTATGATGATACGGGAGTTTTTCATATTCTGGAGCATTCCGTGCTGGGCGGTTCGGAGAAATATCCGGTAAAAGAGCCGTTCCTGTATCTTCTGAAAGGTTCTATGAATACTTTTCTGAATGCCATGACATTCCCCGACAAGACGATGTTTCCGGTATCAAGCCGGAACAGCAGGGATTTCATGAATCTCACAAAAGTGTATCTCGATGCGGTTTTCAGACCGGAAATATATAATCAGCCCAATATTTTCTATCAGGAGGGGCATCACATTGAATGGTCGCCGGAAAATCCTGTTCCGGTTTACAAGGGCGTTGTGTTCAACGAGATGAAAGGCTGTTTTTCATCGGTTGACGAGCGGATTGAAAGCGGAATGATGAGTATGCTTTTTCCGGAAAGCTGTTACCGCTTTGAATACGGCGGAAATCCGGAACACATACCGGAACTGACGTATGAACAGTTCATTGAAGCACACAGGAAATTTTATCATCCGTCAAATTCGTATATTTATCTTGACGGAGATATTGATATACCGGCAGTTCTTGAACTCATTGACAGTTATCTTTCCGGATATGAACGCTGTACGGAACTTCCGGAGATTAATTTTCAGCCCGCTGTGAAAAAATCGGTAAGAGAAGAAGAATATTCCGTATCAGCCGGAGATGATATTAAAAATCAGACATATCTTGCAATGGGAAAAGTCGTTGCAGACTGGCATGAAATCGAAAAGATAACGGCGTATGAAGTTCTTGCCGATGCACTTACAGGTTCAAACGATGCACCGCTTATGCGGGCACTTCTTGATACGGAACTTTGTCTTGATGCGTCGGTAAATGTTTCCGACGGCATACAACAGCCTTTTGTCATGCTTAAAATATGCAGTATCGACCGCCGGAACGGAGATATTCTAATCGAAAAAGTAAGGGAGACTGTGCGCCGTCTTACAGCTGACGGAATCGGGCGTGAGACAATAAAATCGGCACTTAACCGGATTGAATTCCGCTACCGTGAATCCGAAGAGCCGAAAGGACTGACACGCTGTATTGATGCTATGTCATCATGGCTTTACGGCGGAGACCCTGCCGACTATATCGACTACGGATATGTTTTCGGAAATCTGCGTGAAAAGGCAGATACAGGATATTTTGAAAAACTTCTTGCGGAATGGCTTATTGATGATGACGGACTTTCCGTACTTTATATGATTCCCTCGGCGGAACTTGAGGAAAAAGAACGGAATGCCGAAATTAAGCGTCTTAATTTATCGCTTGACAGCATGAGTGATTCCAAAAAGAAACAGCTTGCCGAACTCAACCGTAATCTGATTGAATGGCAGACTGCACCCGATACGCCGGAAGCCGTAAGCTCATTGCCGGAACTTCCGCTGTCGGAAGTTTCGCCCGAACCTATGGAATTTATCACGGAAACAGAAGAGCATAACGGATTTACAGTTCTGTATCACCCGTCAAAAGATGATGAAATAGTTGTCATTAAGCTGTATTTTGATGTTTCTGATTTCAGCGTTAAGGAACTGAAAATTCTTTCGTTCATGGACAGGCTGATATGTGAACTTCCTACAAAGCACAGTAACGGTCTTGAACTCCAGCAGAAAATAAACGGAGTTCTCGGAAGTCTTAGTACAAATATATCGTCTTTCAGCAGATTCGGGGAAACAGATAAATGTCAGGTGTTCTTTACGGTTAATACACGATTTCTTAAGCGTAGTTTCAGGGAGGCACTTGAACTTATAGGCGAACTTCTCACGGAAACAGTGTATGATTATCCGGAGCTTGTAAAAGAACTTCTCAGTCAGGACGAGGAGGATTTAAAACAGGATATAATTTCAAACGGACACAGTTTTGCTGTACGCCGTGCAAAGAGTACAATGTCGGCAGAAAACGCCGTAAGGGAGATTGTTTCGGGATTTGAAAGCTACAAAATTCTCCGTGCAGTGAATAAATCCGGAAATGAACATCTTGCGGAACTTATCAGCGATATAAAGCTCATTGCAGAAAAAGTATTCTGTAAATCCCGTCTTACTGCGAGTGTCACATCTTCCGGAAAGTATACATTTGATATACTGGCTGATATTCTTCCGGAGGGAGATAAGCCGGAACGCTGTTACATGAATCCGGATTTTAAAATTCCGCAGAAACAGGGGATAATTATTCCGTCGGGAGTTTCATATACCGGAACTGTGCTGTCTGATATGTACAGCGATAAAGCAGTATGGGGAGTTCTTTCCACAATTCTGACGTATGAATATCTGTGGAATGAAATACGTGTCAAAGGGGGTGCATACGGAACAGGGTGCGGAGCAGGAATCAGCGGAGAAGTATCTTTTTATTCATACAGAGACCCGTCTCCGGAAGCGAGTATAGCAAAATATTCCGGAGCGTCAGAATTTCTTCGCAGATACTGCGAAAGCAGACCTGATATAAGTTCATATATAATCAGCAGTATTTCGTCCGGCGAGCCTCTTATTACGGCTGATATGTACGGAAGTACGGCAGATTCGCATTATTTCAGAGGAATTACATTTGAAGAACGCAGAAAAGTGCGTTCAGAGATGATTTCAATGACGGCTGAGAAACTGCTTGATTCCCTGCCGCTTTTTGAAAAAACAGGCGGTATATGCGTTGTCGGTTCAAGGGAAGCAATAGATTCGTTTTCCGGAACTGAAATGACCGTTGATTCGGTTTTTTGATTTTTTAGATTTTGTACAGGAGTGATATTTATGAATTTCAGAAAAATTCTTGCAGCAGCAGCTGTATTATGTATTGTATCGGGGGCATATATTCCGCAGTATAATAATGTTGATTCAGGAATTACGGACGCATATGCTGACGACACAGACCCGAGCAAGATTACAATGGCAAAAGCCGGCGACAAATACAAGGTAAGCGTCGGCGGAACTACCGCAACTCCGGAATGGTACAGCGATGACGAAAAGGTTGCCGTTGTTGTATCAACAGGAGGACTTTCCGCTGAGATTACAGCTGTCGGAAAGGGAACAACTGCGGTATATGCAAAGCTTGCCGGTCAGCTTCTGCGATTTGATGTAACGGTTCTCGGAGAATCGGAAGATGAGCAGCTGGTTGTTGAGGTAGGCTCATTCACGCTTACAAATATGCAGAACAGCGCGACAGCATCACTGACAGGAGTTGACAATTCAAAAGCGACGTGGAGCAGTTCTGACGAGAGCGTTGCGGTTGTTGATTCAAAGGGTGAAGTCAGGGCAGTCGGAAAGGGTACATGTGTGATTTCAGCGGTATATGGAAATGTAAAATATGTCATCAATATAACATCTGAATACGACCCCGAACAGAAACCAGCACTTCCGACGGAAAGCTGTATCGGAACAATAGCTTTGAGCGATGCGATTCCGTCACGGCATATTGAGCTTTCATCAATTCCCGAAGGCGCAGCTGTAAAGTTAAGTTCAACAGATGAGAGTATTGCTGTAGTTTCTCAGGACGGTACAGTCACCGCAAAAGGAAGCGGAAACTGTCGTATTTACATTGATGTAGACGGTATGATAAGCAGCTATATCGAGATTTCATCGACATATACGGGCAAATCTTCCGGAAACAAGGTAATAAGTGCAGGAAGCATTTCGCTTTCGGCAGCCTCGGCATCGAAACAGCTTTCGCTCAAGGACATCGAGGCAGGAGCAAAAATCACATGGAGCAGTTCGGATAAAAATATCGCATACGTAAACGAAAAAGGAATGATTTTCGCTGTCTCTGACGGAAAATGTGTGATAAATGCACAGGTCGGCGATATTACTTATGCTATTGACGTTACTGTTGATATGAGTGATATTGACAATCTTCCGGTAACTGATATTGAAGGAATCGGAAAGAAAGTTACTTTACAGATTTCATTTGCCGATGCCAAATTCACATCAAGCGATACTTCCGTAGTTACGGTAGATGAAAAGGGTGTTGTTACATCGGTAGGAGCAGGAACAGCGGTTGTTGTTGCACAGTCGGATTCGGGAATTTCATATATCCGTTTCAAGGTTATAGCAGACGGATTAAAGGGTGATGCAAACTGTGACGGTGAAGTATCTGTTGCCGATGCCACACTCGTTCTCCAGTATTGCGGAAACAAGGATAAATACAATCTTTCTGATACCGGAATGATTAATGCCGATGTTGACGGAGAAGCCGGAATTTCGGCGAAAGATGCTCTTGTTATCCAGATGTTTGATGCCGGAGTTATAAATAAACTTCCCTACACTTCCAAGTAATGAAAAAAAGGTACGCTGTACCGCTGATTTCTGCCGGAATATCTGCTGTACTGACAGTTTCCGGCAGACTCAGCCGAGGTTTTGCCGATTTTTACGCCGATAACATATTTCCGGTAATATCAACGCCGTTTGCATTTATAAGCGGACTTCTTCCGTTTTCAGCCGGAGAAATCATGATACTTACTGCATTGATTATGGTCGGAATCGGCATTCCGGTTATGATTATACTTACGATATTCTGGAAAAAACGCCGAAAAACTGTTCTTGAAATATCGCTTGCGGTTGTTATGTGGGCGGCGGCATTTGTATTTACCACGGAATCGCTAAACTGTTTCACGCTTTACGGCTGTACGAGATTTTCGGAACGCTTTTTCACTCCGGCGGAGCATGACAACGAGGAACTTAAACAGCTTTATTCAATGCTTATTGACGAATGCAACGAACTTGCCCTTAAAGTTCCACGAGATGAGCAGAATCGCTTTCAGCTTACTATAGATACGGAAACCGAATGTAAAAAGGCAATGAAAAAGGCGTCGGAAACGTATCCGCAGTTAAAGGGATACTATCCGAAGCCTAAGCCGATAATGTTTTCGTTTTTCATGAGCCAGATGGGAACGTCAGGAATGTATCTTCCGTTTTCGATGGAGTCGACATATAACAACGATATGCTTTCAGAGATAATGCCGGCTGTTATATGTCACGAATATGCCCATCTCAAAGGATTCATGCAGGAAGACGAAGCCGGTTTCATATCGTTTATTGCAACTCACGCAAGCAGTGAACCGCAGGTACGATACAGCGGATGTATAGATGCTCTGGAATACGTACACAATCAGATATATGAAAATCAGATTGTTTCCGGATACGAACTTACCGCAAAAATTTCGCCGGAAGTTCAGAACGACTGGTTCAGATTTCTGCCTGACAATTACTGGGAAGACAATTCAGAAAAAGAACTTATTTCCACGGAAACAGTAGAAACGGTTTCTGATACTGCATCTGATACAAGTATGAAACTTAACGGAGTTGAGGACGGAATCGCAAGCTATTCCAGAATGGTTAATCTTCTGCTTGATTATTATTTTCCGCCCGAAGAGTGAGTATGTATTATTCAGCGGTTGCTGATGTTTCGGCGGATAAAGTTTCAGCAGGTGAGGTTTCGGCAGGCAGAGTTTCGGTTGCCGAAGTTTCGCCTGCTGATGTATTTTCCGGCTGGGGTACACTTCCGTTTATCCGAACATCGCTGAACGCTATTTTAAGCAGATTATTCGGCATTTCAAACAGAGATATGTAATCGTTGCTGTCAATGCTGAGCGTGTATTCTCCGCCGTCAAGAGAACCTGTTATTTTAAGCATTCCTTCGCTTTCGTTTCCGTGGAGTTCGGGTTCACGTGCATTTGAATCCACGGCATCGATAAGATTTTTAAGCATTGCCTTAACCGGAACAGCTGAACGTGGAACGGAAAAAGTAAGTCCCTTATAGCTTGCGGTTGTGTTGTTTCCGTCGAAATCAAGGGCAACACCGCTGAGGGTGTTCGGGGATTCAAATTCTGCGTGCCATTTTCCGTCGCCGATACGTTCGATAGTTCCCTCGGCAGCCATTTTGTCAAGGCTGATAGTCATTTTTGCCGAAAATGCGGAATTCAGCTTGTTTTCACGCTTCACGCTTCCGGTAACGGGTGACGAACAGCTGCAAAGACAGAAAATTCCGATAGTAAAAATAAAAACGGACGCTAAAAATTTTTTCATAATAAACTCTCCTTAGTATTATTATAAATATTTAAACGTCCGTTTATTTAATTATAAATAATCTGTCCTGTGTTTCGGACGGATTATTATTTTTTCTGTTTGTTTTTGAGAATCCTGAAAGCATCTGTGAGACAGTCGATGACATCACGGGGGAGCATGGATTCATGACCATATTTTTCGGCTGATTTATCACCGGCGAGTCCGTGTATGTATACTCCGGCACACGCCGAATCATAAGGGGCAAATCCCTGTGCCACTACAGAACCGATTATTCCCGAAAGTATATCACCGCTTCCGCCTCTGCTCATTCCTGCATTGCCGGTATGGTTTGCCGATGTGTTGAACTTATCGGCGACAACAGTTCCTGCTCCTTTGAGAACGACTGTAATTCCGTATTTTTCCGCATACTGTTCGGCGGAAACAATTCTGTTTTCGTTCACTGTTTTTGCGGAACAGCCGAGCAGACGAGCCATTTCTCCAGGGTGAGGCGTGATTATTACATCTGATTTATGATTTTCCAGTATTGTAATATCTCCGGCGATACAGTTTATTCCGTCTGCATCTACGATAACAGGAACATCGGAATTATCAAGAACAAACCGTATGATTTTGGAAGTATTTTCCGTAACGCCCATTCCCGACCCGATAACTATAGAATCAGCCTTGTTCATTGCCTGGATGAGAGAATCCCTGTTGTTTCCGAGTAGCATGAATCCCTGTTCATCGCTTTCGAGTTCAAGATACACAGCTTCCGGAGCGAGAACAGATACAGTATCTATGCATTTTTCTACAGAAGCGATTTTTACAAGTCCTGCACCGCTTTTAAGTGCACCGAGTACGGCGAATACGGCAGCACCTCTCATTGATGAACTTCCGGCTATTATCAGAACTGTTCCGAATGTTCCTTTATGTGAATCGGGTTCTCTCACGGGCGGAAACCCTGAAAGACTTTCGGGTTCAATGATGTGATAGCCATGCTCTCCCTCGATAATATCATATGCGTTATGGGGCAGACCTATGTCAGCGACGGTGATTTTTCCGCACATTTTTTTCAGCGGATATTGTGTCATTCCGAATTTAAGACAGCCAAGGCAAAGTGTTTCATCTGCTCTGAAACAGCCGTGAGATATTGTTCCGTTAGAGCCGTCGCCACCGCTTGGAATATCAACGGCTATTCTGTATGCGTTTGTACTGATTGAAAAAATATCTGCAATTTCTTTTTTCAGCTGACCGTGGAAACCTGTACCAAATACGCCGTCAACGAGTATATCGGAAGATATTACGGCGTTCTGTATGATTTTCTGATTGTTGTTAAGTTCACAGCCGTTGATAATTCTGACTTTATCCGGCAGAGCCGAAAAACATTCTTTTGCGAGTTCTGTTGACGGAGCTCTGACAAGATTTATTACAGTCACGTTATATCCTTTGTTAATCAGGATATTTGAGGCAGCAAAGCAGTCACCGCCGTTATTTCCGCTTCCGGCAAGAAACGTGATATTTGTGTTTTCGGGATTTTTATTCCGGCAGATTTCTGTTATACGTCCGGCGAGTTTTATTCCGGCGTTCTGCATGAGTATTTTTTTACTCACGCCGAGTTTTTCGGAATTGTTTTCGATTTCGGACATCTGTTTTGTTGTAACGGTTTTCATACTTTTATTCCTTTGTTATATATTTTGTTATTCGCTGATTTTCAGTTTTAGCGGAAGACATCTGTTTATATTTCCGAGCATTTTTTCGTCCGGCGAAAATACAAGCCGTGTATTTCCGTATTCTTCATGCTGGAAATCGGCGTAATATTCATGGGAAGCGATATTGTCCGATACCATGATAACGGTCATATCTTCTGTTTCTTCGGGAGTCTGTTCGTTGTATTTTCCGAAATCTGTAAATTTGCTGACCTGTACAGTAAGCATTTCCTTGCGTTTTGACTGAGCGATTATCTTGTCGATGTCGAGGTCGCCGTTGGTGAAAGTATATTCGTATTCAACATTTGTATTGCGGAACAGAAAAAAAGTTCCGTATCCTGAAGCCGCTGCGAGAATCAGCAGAATAAAGGAAATCAAAGCCTGTCCGAGCATAAGGAATCCGGCGACAGCAAGAATAAGTGTAAGAAGTATTCCGCCGTAAAGAGTAAAGAATTTTTTCATTCTGTCTGTTTTTGTGAGTTCACGCCTGATAAGCTGTTCAGAAAAATTATCCATTTTCATTCTCCATTCAGATTTAATATTATAATTACAATCATATCATAAATTTAAAAAAATTTCAATGATTTTATAATATTTTTTTGAAAAAATACTTGATTTTTTTTCCGGATATGATATAATATATCTGTAATGTTTTATAAACCCTGAGACTGAGAGAGTAGGCTTGCAGGATTTCCACAGAGAGGAACAGAAAGGTGTAAGTGTTCCGTTATCCGGCTTTCTGAAGTTCACTCACGAGGGGCATTGGTGAACGTCCGGTGTATACCCGAACCTGTAGCCTTTGACGTACGTCTGCGTTAAAGATACGAGAGTGTCGGCTCTCCTGACAATGGGTGGTAAAAAGCAAGGTTAATCTTGTCCTGTTGGACAGGATTTTTTTATTTTCGACACATCTAAAATCTATGAGGTGATAAAATGAGAGAACAGCTTGAAAAAATCGAGGCTCTTGCAAAACAGGAGCTCTCACAGTGTGCCGGAATAAAGGCACTTGATGAACTGAGAATTAAATTTCTCGGAAAAAAAGGCGAACTTACTGCCATTCTCAAACAGATGGGAAAACTTTCGCCGGAAGAAAGACCCGTAATAGGTCAGCTTGCAAACAAAGTCCGTACAGATATTGAAGAGGCTCTGAGTACAAAACTTTCTTCACTTAAAGCAGAGGCACAGGAAGCACAGCTCCGTGAGGAAACAATCGATATTACTTTGCCGGGAAAAACTGCGCCTATGGGTAAACTCCACCCTATGACTCAGGTAGAAAATGAAATCCGTGAAATTTTCATGGGTATGGGATTTGAAATAGCAGAAGGTCCGGAAGTTGACGACGATTATCATGTATTCGAGGCTCTTAATCTTCCGCCTGACCACCCTGCACGTGATACTCAGGACACTTTCTATATTGAGGGAACAGATGAAACAGTTCTGCTCAGAACGCAGACATCTTCCGTTCAGGTACACGTTATGGAAACGCAGAAACCGCCGATTCGTATTATATCACCCGGACGTGTTTTCCGTTCAGATGCGGTTGATGCTACACATTCTCCGCTTTTCCACCAGATTGAGGGACTTGTCATTGACAAGGGAATAAAAATGAGCGACCTTAAAGGCACTCTGGAAATGCTCATGAAAAAACTTTACGGCAATGACTGTAAACTCCGTTTCCGACCGCATCACTTCCCTTTCACAGAACCGTCGTGTGAGGTTGATATAAGCTGTTTCAACTGCGGGGGCTGTGGCTGTTCGATGTGTAAGGACGAGGGATATATTGAGCTTCTCGGTGCTGGAATGGTTCACCCGAAAGTTCTTGAAAACTGCGGAATCGACAGCTCTGTTTATTCCGGATTTGCGTTCGGAATGGGTCTTGAACGTATGGTTATGGGACGTTACAATATCAATGACCTGCGTCTGCTTTACGAAAATGATGTGAGATTCCTGGAGCAGTTCTGATGAAGGAATATAATCTTCATGAAATACAAAAAAGGTGCAGAAATTCCATAAAAAGAGAAATCATTATTTACAGTTTCATTTTTCTTTTATTGATAGTTATTGTGATTTTCTGCTTCATTGGTGTTTATAACAATGAAACTCCGGAATCTGCAATATGCTTTGTGTTGACCTTTTTAATCGTTATTGGCTTATATATATTTTTCAGTTTGAAAAAACTTAAAGAAACTGTTACATCTAATGTGTATAAAATCACATATGCTGATGATATTGACAGTATTGAAAAAGAAAAATTACAGCAGGAAATCGAAAGCAGTGACATTCTCTATGAAACGTTCTATTTGCTTGACAATTATTTTTACGCTCCAAAGTCACGTCTGATAATCAAATATCATGATATTGTGGAATTTAAAAATATCATTCACAGCACTTACGGAGTGAGAGACAGTATAATTGTTGCAATAACTGATACAAATAATATCGTTTATGAGATATGTATTAAAAAATGGAAGGATTATTATAAACGATGCAATTCGGTTGCTGCATTTGTAATTGAAAAGCAAAAAAATATTTAACGAGAGGAATAAATTATGAATTTATCAATGAAATGGCTCGCCGATTATGTTGATATTGACGTGCCTGTAAAGGACTACTGCCATGCCCTTACAATGAGCGGTTCAAAAGTGGAATGCTATGAAACAGAGGGCAGTGAAATTTCAAATGTTGTTGTCGGAAAGATACTTTCCGTAGTACCTCATGAAAATTCCGACCACCTTGTTGTATGTCAGGTGGAAGTCGGCGGAGACGAACCTGTTCAGATAGTAACAGGTGCATCAAATGTCAATGTAGGCGATATAGTTCCGGTTGCACTTAACGGTTCTACGCTTCCGAACGGCATAAAAATCAAAAAAGGCAAACTCCGTGGAGTTCTTTCAAACGGAATGCTGTGTTCTCTCGGAGAACTCGGACTTGATAAGCGTGATTTCCCGTATGCTGTCGAGGACGGAATTTTTATCATGCAGGAAGACTGCGAAATCGGTCAGGATATTCAGTCGGCTATCGGACTGAATGATACTTCCGTGGAATTTGAGATAACTTCAAACCGTCCCGATTGTCTCAGCGTTATCGGTCTTGCGCGTGAAACTGCTGCAATATACGGTCTGCCGCTGAATGTAAAAGCTCCGGAATACAAGGGCGTTGAGGGTTCGGCATCTGATTATCTTAAAGTTGATATTCACAATACGGATAAATGTCAGCGTTACTGTGCAGGAATCGTAAAAAATGTAAAAATTGAACCGTCTCCACGCTGGATGCGTGAAAGACTTCGTGCGAGCGGAGTTCGTCCGATAAATAATTTTGTTGATATAACAAATTACGTTATGCTGGAATACGGTCAGCCTATGCACGCATTTGATTTGCGTTATGTTGAGGGTTCGCATATCAATGTAAGAAACGCTGTCAGCGGTGAGCGTATTATGACACTCGACGGCGTTGAGCGTGAACTCACAGAAGATATGCTTGTTATCGCCGACGAGAAAAAGCCCGTTGCAGTTGCCGGAATCATGGGCGGTGAATACAGCGGAATCATGGACGATACAACAACGGTTGTATTTGAATCGGCATATTTCGAGCCGTCTCAGGTTCGCCGGACTTCAAAGGCTCTCAGACTTAAGTCAGACGCTTCATCACGCTATGAAAAGGGCGTTGACCGTCTTGTTTCCATGACCTGTCTTAAACGTGCATTTGAACTTGTCGAGCTTCTCGGAGCAGGTGAAGTTGTGCGTGAAGTAATCGACTGTGATTATACAGATAAAACGCCTGTTTCCGTTGATTTTGATTCTGCGTGGATAAATGATTTCCTCGGAACTGATATTCCGGAAGACGATATGAAAGAATATCTCAGCCGTCTTGGATTCACCGTTGCCGACGGAAAAGTAACTGCACCGTCATTCCGTGTTGATATTGAATGCCGTGCAGATATTGCCGAAGAAGTTGCAAGAATTTACGGTTATAACAACATTCCGTCAACTGATTTCCGTGGAGTTGCAAGAGCCGAATTTACTCCGGAACAGAAATTTATCCGTACACTCAGAAATTCAGCGGTTTCGCTCGGCGGATTTGAAACAGCGACGTATTCATTTGTTTCGCCGAAATATTTTGATAAGATAAGACTTCCGGAGGACAGCAGACTTCGCAAAACGGTTAAAATTGTAAATCCTCTGGGCGAGGATACAAGCGTTATGAGAACTTCAACAATTCCGTCAATGCTTGATGTTATGTCATTCAATTACAACAACCGCAACGAAAAGGCAGTTCTTTTTGAAATTGCAAAGGAATATCTTCCTGTTGATGAAAAGCGTGGTTATCAGGGAGATGATGCATTTCTTGTCAACAGCGGAAAGCCTCGCCATGAATATGAATATCAGCTTCCGGACGAACCGGACAGACTGACAATAGGTATGTACGGCGGAAATGCTGATTTCTATACACTCAAAGGAATGATTGAACAGATTCTTGCGGAAGTGAGAGTGTCGGGAGTTGAATACGTCCGTGCTTCTGAATGCGAAGTATTCGATGAAAAATACGCATTCCACCCCGGAAGAAGTGCGGTGATTCTCAAAGACGGCGTACATCTTGGAATAATGGGCGAGATTCACCCTGAAGTTCAGGAAAATTATGGTATCGGAACAAAGGCATATGTAGCAAAGCTGAATATTCCGGAACTTATTTCATTGGCAGAAAATGAAATAACATATCGTCCGCTTCCGAAATTTCCGGCAACTACACGTGACCTTAGTCTTGTTGTTGATGATAATGTTCCTGTTGCAGAGCTTGAAAAAGCAATCAAGGGAGCAGTAGGAAAAATACTTGAAAAGATAACTCTTTTTGACGTATACAGAGGAAAACAGGTAGGAGAGGGAAAAAAGAGCGTTGCTTATTCAATTTCCATGCGTTCACACGACGGAACTCTTACCGACGAACAAGCTGACAGTGCGGTAAAGAAAGCACTGAAAGCACTTTCAGAAATCGGAGCGGAACTCAGAGGATAGTTACTGGCTTCTGTTAAATATTCCGCCGGATTAAGCCGTCCGGCGGAATTTTTATAATTATATTTGACATATTATAATTTTTGTGGTATAATCTGATAAAAGGCGGTGATTTATGAAAATCGATAAAAAGTGCCTCTATATACTGGAAAAACTGGAAAACGCCGGATTTCAGGCATATCTTGTCGGTGGCTGTGTCCGTGATATGATTATGAATCGTCCGGTGAATGATTTTGATATTACAACAAATGCGTTTCCGGAACAGACGGCTTCTGTTTTTTCCTCTGATAAGGTAATACCTACCGGAATAAAACACGGCACTGTCACTGTTATACATGAAAACGAATCTTTTGAAATAACAACATTCAGGATTGACGGAAATTATTCGGATTCACGCCGTCCGGACAATGTTGAATTTACATCAAATCTTACCGATGACCTTGCAAGACGTGATTTCACTGTCAACGCCATTGCTATGGATTCGCACGGAAATCTTTCCGACCCTTTCGGAGGAGCAGGCGATATTGAAAATAAAATTATCCGGTGTGTCGGAGTTCCGGATAAACGCTTTTCGGAAGATGCCCTGCGGATTCTGAGATGTTTCCGGTTTGCCTCGGTTCTCGGATTCGATATAGACCCGATAACCGCTGATTCTGCTTTAAAAATGCGGAAAAGTCTTTCAATGGTTTCGGCGGAACGGATTTCAGCGGAACTTGTAAAACTTCTCGGCGGTGTGAACGTCATCGATGTAATGCTGAAATACAGGGATATTATAGGGCAGATAATTCCCGAAATGACCGCCTGTTTTGATTTTGAACAGCATTCACGCTATCACAAATATACGGTCTATGAACATATTGTCCGTGCGGTTGCTTCCGTATCCGGAAATACGCCGGAATCCCGTATAATCCGCATTGCTATGCTTTTCCACGACATCGGAAAGCCGTCTGCATTCCGGCTTGACGAAAAGGGATTCGGGCATTTTTACGGTCACGCCGGAATAAGTGCGGATATGGCTGTAAATATTCTTAAACGCATGAAATTCGATAACCGCACAATTGATGAAGTCTGTTGGATAATAGCTCATCACAGCGACAAGATAACAGGAGAAAAAAGTATAAAACATCTGCTTAGTCAGAGAAATCTTGAAAGTTTTCTTATGCTGATTGAAGCGAAAAAAGCCGATAACTCGGCAAAGCAGGATTTTGTGACATATGAAAATGCAGAGTTCTGCAATTTTGCCGAAACAGCGAAACGGCTTGTCTCTGAAAATTCATGTCTGCACGTAGGAGATATGACCGTAAACGGAAATGATATGATTTCACTCGGATTCAGAGGTGCGGAAATCGGAAAAATATTAAATCAAATGCTCGGAAAGATTATAGACGGCGAACTCGAAAACAGCCGTGAAATACTTATGAATTACGCAGGAGGAATTAAAAATGAGTGAGATAACCGGACATATACATTCTATCGACAGTTTCGGAACAGTTGACGGTCCAGGGGTCAGATTTGTGGTATTTTTTCAGGGTTGCCCGATAAGATGCAGATACTGCCACAATCCCGATACATGGGAGTTCGGACGTGGAAGAACCGCTTCCGCCTCCGAAATTATGGCTGAATACGACACATACAAGGAATTTATGAAATCCGGCGGAATCACTGCAACCGGAGGCGAACCGCTTGCACAGCCGGAATTTCTTTCGGAACTGTTTTCGCTCGCAAAATCGAAGAATATTCACACCTGCCTTGACACTTCCGGAGCTGTCTATTCTCCGGAAAATCATGAAAGAATCGATAATGTCCTGAAATATACAGACCTTGTAATGCTTGATATAAAACATTTCGACAACGACGCACACAAACGCCTGACAGGTGTCGGAAATACCAATATTCTGCGGTTTGCGGAACATCTCCGTGATTTGAAAATTCCTGTATGGATTCGCCGTGTGGTAGTTCCTGAACTTACTGACGACAGCGACGAACTTTTCCGGTTCGGACGTTATCTTTCAACGCTTGACAATCTCAAGGCTCTTGATGTTCTGCCTTATCACGATATGGCAAGAACAAAATATCAGCAGTTAGGTATGGATTATCCGTTGCCTGATACTCCTCCTATGTCAAAGGAGGGAGCAATTAAGGCAAAGAATATCATCATGGACGGACTTCTTGCCGGAATCAGGGAAAGCAAAGGAAAATTCCGGAATGAATAATATAATTATTATATTTATTGTTTATACTATAATAATTAATATAATTACTCTCGTTCAGTATTACAGAGACAAGAAAAAGGCGAAAAATAACCAGTGGCGGATAAAGGAATCGACATTGCTCTTTCTCGGAATTTTCGGCGGAAGTATCGGAGCTGTTGCCGGTATGAAGAAATTTCATCACAAGACAAAAAAGTGGTATTTCTGGGCGGTGAATATTACCGGAATTTTCCTTGATTTGATTGTATTCATTCTTATTTTAAAGTATCAGAATTAAAAAATACGTGCAGTCCGTTTCTGAACTGCACGCATTTTTTATGGAGAGAACTAATATGAGAAACCGTTTATTTTGAAGGATTGTATGTTACCCACTGATAGTAAGCTGTGAGCGGTGTTTTTCCGTCATAAGCCCGAAGCCATTCGTCAACGCCTCTGCCGGGCCATGTGTTCATCATGATTCTGCCGGGAGTGGACGGGATATTCTCGGTAACTCTGTATACTTCCTTACCGTCAACATACCATGCGATATAGTTCGCCTGCCAGTCAAATCCGTATGTGTGGAATCCTTCGGAAGCGTCGAATCCAAGGTCATACATATACTCATGGTCTCCCTTGCCGTTTGTATAGTAGTTCAGCTGAACCTTTGTGGTATCTTTTCCGAGGATTTCGATATCGATTTCGTCCCACGGATTTTCTTCAGACGGACCTGTGTACGTAAAGAACGAGGATACAACACCATTGTTCTTTATAGCCTGCATAGATGTTTCGTAGTATCCGTAGCCGTAGTGGTCAGATGTTCTGTATTCAGCACCGGAATAGTTATATTTTCCTGTATTGTCCTTGTCAATCTTGAGGCTGAGCATACCGTTTTCGAGAGATGTATTTGAAGCATACCAGCCACAATCAAACGGGTCGCCGTTTTCCCAGCCGTCGGAAGCGAAGAACAATTCGGATTTTCCGTCTCTGAAATCCTCTACAGATTTAGCGGAGGAATTCATCGGAGTGCCGTAATCTTTTATTCCGTTGCCGGATTCTGTCGGGGGAGTTGTCGGCTCGGTAGTCTGCTGACTGCCGTTCATATATGATTCGGGAAGTGAGGGAATAGCCTTTGCATCGTATTTCTGAATAGCAAGGGCATCAAGAGCCGAAATACCGTTTCCGTTTTCATTTACGTCGGCATTTTTAAGACCCTGTTCGCTGATATTGTACTTGTCTTTGTTTCCGATATACTGGAGAATCAGTGTAGCGTCAGCGATTGAAACTACATCGTCGCAGTTTGCATCGCCCCAGAGGATATTTCCGGAAGGCTGTGACGGCTGAGTTGTTGTTGGTGGTTCTGTCGGATTCTGTACAGGAGGAGCAATAGGTTTGTCAGATTCTGCACTTTCGGTAAGCGAAAGCAGATATGTCAGCGGAGAGTTCCAGTAAATAGTTATTTCGTTTGTTGAATAGCTTTCGGAATTGTCAACCCAGCACTTTGCAGCGGCAGAACGTTTGCAGTAAGCTTTTGCGGCAGGGTCTTCAAGGCTGGAGTTTACACCACCTACGAGCATACCTGTCATAGCCTTTCCGACAACCATTGACGGACGGTGATGAGGAGCTTCCGGAGCAACCGTACCGAATCCGGTTACAAAGCTTGTGCTTAACGGGTTTGTTCCGAGAAGATAGTGAAGCTGTGCGTTGGCTGCCTCAAGATAAGAAGCATCGCCTGTATTCTGATAAGCAAGAGCAAGAATTATACCTGCATTGGCAACAGTCATATTACTGCCCCAGTTGAATTTTTTAAGTGCAACGCCGTAAGAAGATGAAGAAGAATTGCTTGCGAATGTCTTTGCCTGAGCATTTACGGCAGCGGCGGCATTCTTGTATATTTCGGATTCCTTGTCAATATCTTTCTTTGTAAGAATTGCAATATTTCCGTAATCGCCTACAGTCGCCCAGTCGAGACCTGTTTTTGTTGTCACTCCGTTGAGGTATGACATATCATCAGTTGCCGCATAGAGCTGAGCAGCAGCCCAGTAAATTTCATCATTTGCGGATTTGTCGCCGTATTCGCCTGTTACAATGTCATCGGGATTTGAATAGAGAACATTCGGATTAGCCTTTGACCATTCAAATGCTTTTTTAGCGGCATCAAGGCACTTGTTTGCGAATCCGGCATCTATATCCTTATAGATTTCATATGCAAGAGCCATTGAACCGGCGAAATCAGCAGAAGCAGTAGTTGATTTCGGCATTACGATAAGCTGTTTTGTCTCGTTCTGAGGCATAACATATCCTGGGAAAGTGTCGCAGGTAACTTTGTGATAAACACCGCCGTCATTTGAATCCTGCATTTTGAGCATCCATTCGAGTTCGTAGCGGACTTCGTCGAGAATATCCGGAGTACCGTTTCCGCTTTCCGGTATTCCGATGCTGTCGCTGTACATATCGGGAGCGGCTTTATAAGCATACATAAGGTCGGCAACAGCTTTTGCACCGGCAACGACATATCTGCCGTAGTCTCCGGCATCATGCCAGCCACCGTTCACGTTTATTTTCTGGTCTGTCTTATAAATCACAGCATCTGTATCGTGGCATGACGGGTGAGAGAAATCAGCGTCCTGAACTTCTGTTCCGCATCTCTGGAGGTAGAGCATTTTCACGGAAGCGTCAAGGAGATTGTTATAAACATCGTCGCTGATTGTGAAAGTATATGAGTTATCAAGTCCGCCGTATGAAATATAGTATTTTCCCGGAGTTGTAAGTTCGGAAAAATCTGCTTTATAGTTTATTTCGCCGGCTTGAGTATTTTCGATTGCATCGGAAACAGTTCCATGATAAGCAATCTCGTTTGTATCTGCATTTATAACAGAAAATTCGTTTGTATTTACTGATTCTGCATTTCTGATTACAGCAATTTTCTTTGCACCTGTTTTGTAGCCGAGCTGATTTGTCACGATAGGAGCTTCATACGGAGCATTTGCGGAATAGTCAACCTGACTGTCGTCAATGAGTTCAAGGGAAACGTTGTCAAGATATATGGTATGTTCGCCGACAGGACCGCCCTCTTCCTTTTCCTGAAGTCCGCAGTTGAAGCAGAATTTTGTCATGATGTCTGTTTCTTTTTCCATTACGAACTCATATTCAACGGTCTGCATTTCGGTAGTAACATTTATACCTTTCCATGTATATGCCTGATATGTACCGCCGTTCTGCTGAATCATGGCTTCGATGAATCGTGGAACAGATGCAGAAATATCGAATCTGAGACGATAAACGCCGTTCTGATAGAGCGGAAGCGGGTTGTCGTAGCACATCTGAACTGCATAGTTCAGAGTTCCCTGATTTGTAACTTTAAGTGCGAGTTTTCCGTCCTCTGACGAAAGCGAACATACACCGCCGCTTTCCTTATAAGTACCCCAGCCGGCAATACCGCTGTCGAAATCTGCCGAAAGAACGTTTTCCGCTGCGAAAGAAGCAAACGGAACAGCCGGCATAGCAGCTGTCATAATTGCACACGCCGAAACAGCTGCGGCGATACGTCTTAATGTGTGTTTTTTCATGAATAGACCTCTCCTTTAATAATTATATACATTCACGGCAAAGTGCTAAACCGCTGTATGATTTTCACCATTTTGATTTTAACATATACGTTCTATTTTGTATATTATTATTTTGATAAAAATGGTAAAATAATGACATTCAATATAATTTATAGAATTTCAGAAAATTTATTAAAACAAATAATTTTCTTAAATTACAA
>CAMWYX010000013.1 GCA_947178575.1 uncultured Ruminococcus sp.
TCGCTCACTTCGTTCGCTTAGAAGTGGGGGTATTCTGCCGATAATTAGATAAAATTATGATAAGATTGTTCACAAAGCAAATGGCTTTCAAATTCAGTATAAAGGAGGCGGTTATTTGAATGACAATAGCCGGAATGATATAATAGATGTTATTGATGAATTTGACTATTCAACGCAGAATGCTGTTTACAGCGAAAAATTCCGTCAATGGAGGAGCAGGCGTGATAATCCTTACGCATTTACTTTTGAGAAACATCAGCGTGAAAGCGTCTATGTTGACGGCAGAGGATTTGTTGACAAATCACCGGTTGAAGCAGAAAAAAAATCGCTTTCTGCGATATTTTTCGCACTCGGTTCGGCTTCTCTGATGTGGATTGTGATTGATATAGTTATTTATAGATTGATTATTATTGTGCTTAATTTATCCGGCGTTGACATAAATATGAATTTTTCGAGTTCGACGATTTACGGCGGTTGTTATGAAGTTGTTGCTGTTTTAATGATGACGGCATTTATTAAGGTATTTATTCCGTTTATTTATTTACATATTAAATTCAAGATTCCTCTTAAAGCTGAATTTCTTTCAAATATGAGCAATCCGTCGGCTCTGATGGGTGCAGTTTCAATAACGTTCATTGTCTGCATTGCTACAAGCATACCGGCGGCATATTCAACGGAAACAAAGGAAGTTTATCAGTTTTTCGCTTCAAGCGGTGCAGATGTATCTGTCTGGAATCAGTCGGAATTTTTAGTGTACTCAATTTTTGATGTTATTGTTATGCCTATTGTTTCACAGCTTTTTTTCTGCGGTGCGATGTTTACAGTTATGAGACAGTTCGGGGATTATTTTGCAATTGTTATGATGTCGGTGACATCTGCACTTCTCACGCAGGATTTGCGTATAATGCCGGCGGTTTTTCTTGTTTCTCTGGTCGGAGCATATGGTATGCTCACAAGCGGAACGATTTTTACGTCAGTTGTCGTACATATCATTTATAAAATGTATGACCTCGCACTTACTATAATTGAGAATAACAATTCGGAAAATATGATGACATATCGTCTTATATTTATGTGTTCTGTTCTTGTGGCAGGTTCTTTCGGGCTTATGCTTTACCGGAATATGATTAAAAGAAAGAATATACATCTTGCCGGATATAATTCAGAGCTTACATTCGGAAAACGGGTTTTTCATGCTTCAAAAACGTTTCCGTATTCGGTGGTGGCTATACTCTGCATGATATGTGCAGTAATAAGGACGGTGCTTTAATGGATTACATGAAATATGCTCTTGAACTTGCGGAAAAAGCGGCTGAGGACGGCGAAGTTCCGGTCGGAGCAGTCGTTGTGAAAAAATCAACCGGCGAAATTGTCGGAGAGGGCAGAAACCGCCGTGAATCACATAAAAACGCCCTCGCTCATGCCGAAATAGAAGCCATATCGCAGGCGTGCGGAAAACTCGGGGGCTGGAGACTTCACGGCTGTGCGATTTATGTTACCCTCGAACCGTGTCCGATGTGTTGCGGAGCAATTATAAATTCCAGAATTGATGATGTATATTTCGGGGCTTATGACCGGAAAAGCGGTTCTGCGGAATCCATACAGCAGATGTTTAATTTTCCGTATAATCACAAACCGGCGGTATACGGCGGAATCTGCGAACATGAATGTTCAGGGATATTATCGGAATTTTTTAAAAACTTACGCATTAAACGCAAAAAATCTGATTTATGAATCAGCTTTTTTTAATAATTTTTCGGCGTTCTGATAGAATATTTTTCTGCGTTCGTCGTCGGTCAGCGGAAGATTATTAATCATCTGTATTTCTTTCAGCGGATTATCCCACGGAGCATCGCTTCCGAAAAGAATTTTTTCAGCACCGTGTTTTTGAATTATTCTTATAAGCTGTTCAGGTTCGATAAAATCCGCAAGAATACCTGTATCAAGATAGATATTCCCGAACTTTCCGGCAATACAGTCCTCGACTTCGTCAAAAAGTTTCATGCCTCCAAGGTGAGCCACAACTATTTTCAAATCAGGAAATTTTTCGGCGATATTCGCAAAACTTCGGGGAACTGCAAGAATTTCGCCCTTGCCGAAAGGGTCCCAGCCTCCGTGGAATACAACAATCAGTCCGAGTTCGGAGGCTTTACGGTAAATCGGCATCATGCGTTCTTCATCGGGGCGGAAGTTCTGATATTCCGAGTGGAATTTAATACCGTAAAGACCGAGACGGCTTATTCTTTCGACCTCTGCAACGGCATCTTCGGCATCGGGGTGAACCGAACCACAGCAGAAAATACTGTTATCCATAATTCCGGAAGCCCAGTTGTTGATAGCTGTCTGCTGAGTCGGTTTTGTGGCAACAGGAAGAATCATTGTTCTAGTTATTCCGCATCTGTCCATAAGATTCCGCAGACCCGAAAGCGTTCCGTCTGTATGAGGTTTAATATTCTGCGTATCTTCTGAATGTTCTGCTGTACTTGTCAGCGAAGCCATTGCACGTTCTGCAATACTGTCAACAAATGCGTGTGTATGAAAATCAAAATATCTCATAAAATTTATGTCAGAATATCACCGGCATTGCAGGGCGGGGTGATTCTGCTCACTCCTTTCCGTTATTCCATTACGTGTTCCATAGCACAGTAAAAGATTTTCTGCACATGGTCGTCGCAGAGGGAATAGAAGATAGTTTTTCCGTTCCGGCGTGCCTTGACCAGTCGTGCCTGTTTGAGTACTCGAAGTTGGTGTGATATAGCCGACTGGGTCATATTGAGCAGTTTAGCTATATCGCAGACGCACAGTTCATTTTGTCCCAGAACAAAAATGATTCTTATTCTTGTCGGGTCGCCGAAAACTTTCAGAAGTTCCGCCGCATCATACAGAACAGCTTCATCAGGCATTATATTTGAAATTTTTTCTGCAATATCTTCATGTCCGCCGCAGCAGCAATTATTTTCTGTTGAACTCATTTTATATCATAACTCCTAACTGCTTTATTATGCTTAAAGTAATGCCGACAGCCGAAAAACTGAATATCAGACCGACTATACAGGTTATCACCGCCCATATATCGTAGACTTTTTTCATTATTCTGCTGAACCGCACTTTATAAATTTTATTTGTATCGTATATATTGCCGGAAAGTCCGGATTCACGGGGAAATACACAGGGATATTCCACATCGTCAATCATATAGTAAGCGACTTTGAATTTTCCTTTTTCCGGAGTATCAAATCTCGTGAAATGTGCAGAGCATTTTTTTGTAAACAGAAGATTAAGCGTACACCAGACAAAAAACAATGCCATAGCGATTATTATCAGTTCAATAAGTCCGAGACCGCACAGAATAAGAATAAAATTGCTTACTCCGAGAATCTTTGCAATTACGACTATCACGGCAACAGCTACCAGAATTTCCACTGTTTCATCTCCTTTTGCCGGATTATTTATGCCCACTGTAATTATAACACAGATACGGAATCAAGTCAAATATATTTTGATAACCGGTATAAAAACGGAGCTTTTTTCAGCTCCGTTTTTATTTTATGATAAAAGACTATAACTGTGTATCAGCCCATTTTTACGGTTATTTCGTTTGTATCAGCGAACTTGTCGGCAGGAATATAATTTCCGTCAAGTTTTTCGCCGTTGAGAATAATTTCGGATACTCCGCTTTCAACGTGTGCGGAATTGTCAACAGTGATATTGAGTTTCTTTCCACGGAAATTCTTTTCAATGCTGAATCCGTTCCATTCCGCAGGAATTGACGGAGCGATTCTGAGACCGTCGGCATCGGGACGCATACCGCATATACCCTCAACACAGCCGACCATAACGGTTGATGCCGTACCGGTGAGCCAGTGAACGTGTGAACGTCCCTCAAACGGTGAAGCCTTGGATTCCGTAAACTGACCATGAACATATGGTTCCATTACACGGATTTCGGCTTTATCATTCATGGCAGCCGGAGAGCTTTCCATAAAGTATTCAAACGCACGGTTTCCGTGACCCATAAGAGCCTCGGCAAGTATAAGCCAGCCCTGTGACTGTGAGAAAATACCGCCGTTTTCCTTTGTATCATCGTTGAATATGTGCATAAGCGCACCATCAAACCAATGGTCTTTGTACGGAGGTTCAAGAAGTTTTGCTCCGTATGGAGTATTTAATATTTCATGAACGCTGTTCATGGCTTTTTCAGCCTGTTCGCCGGAAGCGAATCCGGAAATAACGCTCCATGATTGGGGATTCAGCCACATATTGGCTTCGGGGTCTTTCTTTGCACCTACTATAGTTCCGTCCTCACGTATACCACGTATAAATCTGTCCTCGTCCCAGCATTTTTCAAGGGCTTCGCCGAGTTTTGACTGAACGTCCGAGATATATCCTGAATACGTCTTATCGTTTCTGGAGTCCGCCATATCCTTGATAACGCTCATAGCATAGTAAAGCTGGAACGCAACAAATGTGGATTCACCCTTTGCACCAAGACGGAGACAATCATTCCAGTCGGCGTGGAGACCGGCAGGCATATTGTGAACGCCGAGACGCTCCATAGAGAAACGTATTGCATTTTTCAGATGATTGTAAACTGTAGCTTCACCGCCGTTTGCGTATACAATAACTTCATCGAGGAATCCTTTGTTTCCGCTTTCGCCGATATACTTGACAATTGTCGGGAAAAGCCACAGGGCATCGTCGGCACGATATGACGGGTGACCGGTTTCCTTGACGTATTCGGGGTCATCGGGAGTATTTTCGTGACCGGCATTGTGGTCGAACTTTACAAGCGGAAGTCCTCCGCCGTTGTCAACCTGAGCCGAAAGCATGAATCGGATTTTTTCGGCAGCCATTTCCGGATTAAGATGTATTATTCCCTGAATATCCTGAACGGTATCACGATAGCCGTATCCGTTGCGGAGTCCGCAGTAAATGAATGAAGCAGCTCTTGACCATATGAACGTTATAAAACACTGATACGCATTCCATACGTTTATCATATTGTTAAATTCGTCGGAGGGAGTTTTTATCTGGAAATTTGAAAGCTGACCGTGCCAGTAATTTTTGAGTTCGGCAATTTCGGAATCAACTTTTCCTGCTGTTTTATATTCGTCAAGAATTTCATCTGCTTCGGCATTGTTTTTCTGACCTACGATGTAGATGAGTTCACGTGTTTCATTCGGGGCGAGTGTTATATCGCTCTGCAAAGCTCCACATGAATTGGAATTATAGTTCAGACCGTTATTGCATTTTCCGGTTTCGACGGCTATAGGATTTGAATATGTTCTGTACGGACCTATAAAATCGCTGAGAGAGCCGTTATACGCAGAAATATCCGCACCGACCATTCCGAAGAAGCGTTCCTGATGATTTGAGCCGGTTTCGTCTTTTCCGTCGTTTTCGTTCATATGCTGGAGAATCTTGTTTCCCTCAAAGCTTGTACGTGTAATGAAAAGAGTATACTGGAGATTTACCTGGTCCTGTTCGTAGTTTGGTTCACTGGTAAATTCGCAGAATCCGAAAACGGACAGTTTTCTTTCCGAACCGGAATTGTTTGTGATTTTTGCACGCCATACTTCATAGGTTTTTCCGTAAGGGACATAGTATGTCACTTCCGATTTTATTTCCCTGTATTCGGCGGAAATAACGGTGTAAGCAGTACCGTGACGGCATTCTGATTTATATGAATCAAGCGGTTTTCCGACCGGCTGCCATGAAGCCGACCAATAGTCGCCGTCTGAATTGTCACGGATATAGATATAGCGTCCGGGAAGTGCCATATCTGAGTTGAAACGGAAGCGGAGCAATCTTCCGTTTGCTCCGGATTTAACAAAGCTGTATCCGGCGGCGTTGTTTGAAATCATAGCACCGTATTCGGGGTCGCCGAGGTAGTTCGCCCATAGTGCAGGGGTTGCCGGATTTGTAATAACATACTCCTTATTATCAAGGTCAAAATGTCCGTAATTCATGTTTTTTTCTCCTTTTTCCGCAATAGTTGCGCCGTATGTACAGCACTGCACGGATTCACTTTTTTCATTATATCATTTCTGAAACAATTTTGCAATAGTTTTCCTGAAATAATAATAGTTCAGATATAGATTAATATAATTAACCTGAATTGTTTTCTGATTTCAGAATTGGCAATGAATTGCCGTCGGCATCAAGGAACAGAATATTATCAATATAGAAATTGCCTTCATTCTGCGCTCCCCAGCGCATTATCTGGAATACGGATTCATCCATTTTTCCGTCCCAGCACTTTCCGCTGTCTGCGAGCAGGAATTTAAATTCAACATGAACTGCTCCGGACATTACAGAATTATATTCTCCGCCCTCCCATTCGCCGAATTCGTACCACTTATCATCGGGAAGATTAGCACCTCCGCCACCGCCAATCCAGCCGGGAGCTTTTATATTTTTTCCGTTGTCAGCAGTAAATTTTTTTGCTGTTGCGTCGGCGTAAACGTCCATTTCAATCGAACGGACTTCGGAAAGATTTTCGGGGCTTAGCAAATCTGAGGCGGTGAACATGATTTTCTGAACTGTTCTGTCAGTGCAGTTTGTTCCGTTGTCGCTGAATTTCAGCATTTTGTTTCCCTGAACTTCAACTATTGAAAGTTCTCCCTGTGCCGAGTCAATATCATCAAGAAGAGGAACAGCAAACGAAAAATCACCATTATCGAATGTAACGGCGTTAGGGTCATCACATTCTGCCGGAGCAGGTGGCGGAATTTGTTTTTCTGCACACGCCGAAAAAACCGCCGTTATAATGACAACCGGCAGAGCAAGAATTTTTTTTGTCATATTATCACCTGATTAGATTTATTGTTTCCTTGATAATGTCTAAAGGTTTCTTTTTAGAATCTGTTTTGATTGCGACATAGGAATTTCCTGAACCGTTGAAATGTATTCTGCCCTTGTATGCAGTCATAAGCGAGTTCATCTGTTCCGCCGAAAGGTATTGTGTATAGAAATAAATATAACCGTTTTTGCTTGATATTTCGGTAATTCCGAGATGTGATGCGGTATTGCGGAGAAACGATACATCAATAAGACCAATAACCGATTTAGGCGGTTCTCCGTAGCGGTCTATAAGTTCGTCTATGATGTCGTTTTTATCTTCTTCCGTAATGATTGTCATAATACGCCGATATATTTCAAGTCGCTGATTCATACTTGTGATATATTTTTCAGGGATATGAGCATCTATCTGCAAATCAATGACGCAGTTCCGGATTTCTTCCGGTTTTTCGCCTTTTTCTTCGGCGACAGCTTCCGAAAGGAGCTGTAAATACATATCGTATCCTACGGCTTCCATGTGACCGTGCTGGCTTCCGCCGAGGATACTTCCTGCACCACGGATTTCGAGGTCACGGAGAGCAATTCTGAATCCGCTTCCGAATTTTGTAAATTCTCTCATTGCATCGAGTCGTTTTGTGGCGATTTCAGTGAGTACCTTATCCTTTTTATACGTAAAGAATGCATATCCACGGCGATTTGAACGTCCCACACGTCCACGGAGCTGATAAAGCTGTGAAAGTCCGAAATAATCGGCATTTTCTATGATGAGTGTATTGACGTTCGGAACATCTACGCCCGTTTCGATAATTGTGGTACATACGAGAATATCGATTTCGTGTTCGACGAGCTGTTCCCATATATCGGACATATCTTCCTGATTCATCTGACCGTGTGCTACGGCGATACGTGCGGACGGCACAAGGCTTTGAATATGATTTGCACAGGCATCTATCGTATCGACACGGTTGTGAATATAATATACCTGACCGCCTCGGCGGAGTTCACGGATTATTGCCTGTGTTACTGCCGCCTCATTGTATTCTATGACATACGTCTGAACGGGGTATCTGTCCTGCGGAGGTTCTTCGAGTACAGACATATCACGTATACCGCTCATCGCCATATTCAGAGTCCGTGGAATAGGTGTGGCTGAGAGCATAAGCACATCAACTCCGGAAAATGCTTCCTTGAATTTTTCCTTATGTGCAACGCCGAAACGCTGTTCCTCATCAATAATGGCGAGACCCAAATCCCGGAACACAACATTTTTCTGTATTATCTTATGAGTTCCGATAAGAATATCAATTATGCCCTGTTTTAGCTTTTTGATGATTTCTGATTGCTGTTTCGGAGTACGGTAACGGCTCAGGAGTTCGATATTTACCGGAAACTGTTCAAATCTCCGCAAAGCCGTCTGATAATGCTGATATGCAAGAACAGTTGTAGGAGCTAAAATTGCACACTGTTTTCCGCTTAATACACATTTCATAGCGGCACGGAAGGCGACTTCTGTCTTTCCGAATCCCACATCTCCGCAGAGCAGACGTTCCATAGGACGCTTTTTTTCCATATCGGATTTTATTTCCGAAATGGCGTTCAGCTGGTCATCGGTTTCAACGTAGGGGAAACGGTTTTCAAAATCACGCTGTATTTCGTCATCGGGATAAAATGCAAATCCCTGACTCTGTTCACGTTTTGCATACAGGGCAGTCAGTTCTTTTGCCATATCCTTTACAGCACGTTTTACGCTGTTTTTCTTTTTATTCCATGAGGCGGAATTAAGATTTGTCAGTTTGACACCGCCGTTATCTCTCGGCCCTATATATTTTGATACCAAATCAAGCTGTGTGACGGGAACGTAAAGTTTATCCGTACCGGCATATTGAATAGTTATATAATCTTTTGTTACATTTTCGATTTCAAGTTTGTGTATGCCGATAAATCTTCCTATACCGTATGTACTGTGTACAACAATATCACCCTCGGCAATGTCGGAAAGAGAACGTATTTCTTCGGCTTTCGTCTTTTTTCTTTTCCGGATTCTTGTTGATTTTGTATCAAGGGAATATCCCTGAGCGATAAGGACTGTATTATTTTCCGGATATTCAAATCCACCGCTGAAAGCTCCGGACATAAGATATACCGAGCCGGCTTTAAAAGCGGATTCAGTTCCGGAAAATGTCACCGATATTCCGCAGGAAGATTCTATATCCTGTTTTATAATCGGAAGTGTTTTATTGCTTCCGGCACACAGGATTATCCGGTAATTATGCTCGGCATAATATGACAGTTCCTCGGAGAGCTGTTTCATTTCACCGCTCCACGGTGCCGTCCGCAGAGCATTAATGCTTATGATTCTTTTAAAATCCGTATGTTCTCCGCCCTGCAAAAAATTGCTGACATAGAAACAGCATTTCTTTTCTGCAAGCTGTTGAATTTTTGCCGGTTCTGCGATGAGATTGTCGAGTCCACGGCAGAGATGACCGTTTTCTATAAGAATTTTAACATCTTCATTGAATCGTGTCATTATTCCGTTTTCGGCATTCAGCACATCGGAATAATCGCTGAAAACCACTACACCGTCAATATAGTCAAAAACAGTGTAAAGCCGTTCATATACAAGGGAATAGTATTTCATTCCGTGAGGAAGTATTTCGCCGGATTGCAGACGTTTTATATCAGCTCCGAGATTTATGCGGACTGATTCCGTATATTTTCCACGGACGTGTTTAAGAAGCGATTGAAGTTTGTCTGCAAGTTCATCATTTCCGCATATTATTTCACTTGCAGGCGGGATTTCGATACATTCCGCTGATATATCTGTACGTCGCTGGGTACTTACATCAAATTCCGCCATAGTATCTATCTGGTCGCCCCACAGTTCTATACGCACGGGATTTTCCGCCTGTACCGGAAACACATCGACAATATTTCCACGAACTGAAAACTGTGAAGCTCCGTCAACTTTTTCGCAACGCTGATAGCCGAGTCTGACAAGATTCTGGCACAGGTCGTCACGGTCTATTGTCATATCGGAATTTATTTCCAGAGATGAGGATATAAGCACATCAGGCGGAATAACCGGCTGCATAACGGCTTCCACAGCCGAACATATCACATGGCATTTATTTCTTACGGCACGTGCAAGAGCCGAAATACGCATATATTCATATTCATGATTCGCACTGTCAACCGGCATGAATATCTGTTCACGGGACGGAAAAAGAACAGCCGATTCCTTTCCGGTCATCATGTTTATATCCTCACAGAGCTGTTTTGCTTCTGCTTCCGAGCCTGTTATTACAAGATTCACCCCACCGCTTTCGAGCGTGGCAATCATATGCGCTCTGTGAATATGTGAAAGACCTGTCACGGATACAGGTGTTATTTTTTTGTCAATACATTCGGCGATACTTTTATATCCCGAAAGTTCACGGAAAATATTACCGAATACTTCCATAAACCCTCCCTGTCAAGAATTAAATCTGTTCATTGCCTCATCGGTTCTGCCCTGCACCATAAGTTTTACACATTCAACAGCGTTATCCGCCGAATTGCTGAGTTTCTGCAAATCGTCCTTTCTGAACTTTCCAAGCACCCATTTGGCGAGGTCGTAATCGGGGTGCGGTTTTTTTCCGACTCCGATTTTTATACGCTGAAAATCCTCACTGCCGGTGAGTTCGATTATACTGCGTATTCCGTTATGACCGCCATGACTGCCTTTCCGGCGTATTCTCAGTTTTCCTGGTTCAAGTGAAATATCGTCGTATATTACGATAAGTTTTCCGATGTCAAGTTTGTAGAAATCAAGAGCCTGAACGACCGATTCACCGCTGTTGTTCATATATGTTGACGGTTTAAGGATAAGACAGCGGACGCCGTTTATAGTTACATCTGCTGTTTTTCCACGGAACTGAAGCCTGTTTATATTTACGCCGTAATTCTCCGCCAGTCTGTCAACAGTAAAGAATCCGGCATTATGGCGTGTACCGTCATATTCCATGCCGATATTGCCAAGTCCGGCTATTACATATTCTATTTTACCTCTTTTTTCTGTCGAATCCTGCGAAATCCGGTCGAACACATCAAAAATACTCAAATAATCACCTTCCTGATTTATCCGGAAATTTATTCCGGCATTTAGCCTATAAATTATATCATAATTTTTTTTTTTTGTCAAACAGACAAAAGAATAAATTTTTATGTTTTTTTGAAAAATCTCCTTGACAAATATGGAAAAATGTGATATAATAATCTATGCCGCTTGCAGACAGGCTTTCAAGTTGTTTTTGCACGCCTGATGCAGCGAGTTTTCAGGAAAAGGCAGGTGCCATAAAATGTACGCAGTTATTGAAACAGGCGGAAAACAGTATCAGGTCAAAGAGGGTGACGTTGTTTTCATCGAAAAGCTCGCTGTTGAAGCTGATGAAACCGTTACTTTCGATAAGGTTGTCGCTCTCGGAGCAGATGACGGAATCAAGGTAGGTACTCCCTATGTTGAGGGTGCTGTTGTTGAAGCTAAGGTAGTTAAGAACGGCAAGTCCAAGAAAATTACTGTTTTCACTTACAAGCCCAAGAAGAGCGAAAAAAGAAAGCAGGGTCACAGACAGCCATACACACAGGTTAAAATCGAAGCTATCAAGGCTTGAGTAAATGATTCAGGCTGAATTTCTCAAAAAAAATAACAGTCTCTGCGGATTTGACATCAGCGGTCATTCCGGATACGCTGAATCAGGCAGTGATATAGTGTGTTCAGCTGTTTCGTCGGCTGTACAGCTCACTGTCAATCTGCTCAATGATTTTGGTTGTGAACCGGAAGTTTCGGCAGAAGAAAATACCGTAAGATGTATCGTCAGGAAGTCAGAATATGCACAGTTTAAGATTCTTAATCAGCTGAAAAAACATATTCAGTCGGTTTCTGAGGAGTTCCCAAGGACTATCAGAATTACTATTTCGGAGGTGTAACTATGTTCAAGATTAGTATGCAGTTCTTCGCTCATAAAAAGGGCGTTGGTTCTACAAAGAACGGCCGTGATTCCGAGTCGAAAAGACTTGGTGTTAAGCGTGCTGACGGTCAGTTTGTAAAGGCTGGCAATATCATCGTTCGTCAGAGAGGCACACATATTCACCCTGGTGTTGGTGTAGGTATCGGTTCAGATGATACTATCTTCGCTACAGTAAGCGGAAAAGTTAAATTTGAACGTCTCGGCAGAGACCGCAAGAAAGTTTCTGTTTACACAGAACAGTAAACAATTTCCGCACAATAAATCCCGAGCCTTGGCTTGGGATTTTTCGTTAAAAGGGTATTTAAGGAGTATATGTCAATATATTTCAGAAATATCGTAGCCATCAGGGAGGTTAAAATGTTCGTTGATAAGGCTAAAATAAAAATCAAGGCAGGCGACGGCGGAGACGGTGCGGTATCTTTTCACCGTGAAAAATATGTTGCGGCAGGAGGTCCTGACGGCGGAGACGGCGGACGTGGCGGAGATATTGTCTTTCAGGTAGATGATAATTTCTCAACGCTTATCGATTTCAGATATAAAAGGAAATATGTCGCCGAACGTGGTCAGAACGGTTCGTCACGCAACTGCACCGGAAAAAGTGCAGAACCGCTTGTTATACGTGTTCCGAGAGGAACGCTTATCAGAGATGCGAATACAGGAAGAATCATGGCTGATATGTCCTCGGACGAGCCTAAGATACTCGCAAAAGGCGGAATTGGCGGAAAGGGAAATGTTCATTTTGCAACGCCTACCCGTCAGATACCTAAGTTCGCAAAACCCGGTTATCCGGGAGAGGAGTTTGAAGTAACCCTTGAACTCAAACTCCTTGCTGATGTCGGTCTTGTAGGATTTCCGAATGTAGGAAAATCAACTCTGATATCCGTTGTGAGTGCAGCAAAACCCAAAATCGCAAATTATCATTTCACGACTCTTACTCCGGTTCTGGGCGTTGTCAAATCAGAGGAAAAATCTTTTGTAATGGCTGATATTCCCGGACTTATCGAGGGAGCAGGAGACGGCATAGGGCTGGGTCATGAATTTCTCCGTCATGTTGAACGGTGCAGACTTATTGTTCATGTTGTGGACGTTTCCGGAATCGAAGGGCGTGACCCTAAAGAAGATTTCCGGATAATCAACGAAGAACTTGCAAAATTCAATCAGGAACTCGCAGAACGTCCGCAGATAGTCGCCGCAAACAAATCAGATATGGCTACAGATGAACAGATTGCTGATTTCCGCAGTTTTATTGAGGAAAAGGGTATTGAATTTTTCTGCATATCGGCTGCAACTACCAAGGGTACACATGAACTCGTGAACAAGATAGTTGAAGTTCTTGATACTCTCCCGCCGATAAAGGAGTATGAGGCCGAACCCGTTCCGCAGGCAGAACTTGATGAAATGCTTGGCGTTGACAAGAAATTCGAGATTTTCGTCGAGGACGGCATATATTATGTTGAGGCGAACTGGCTTCAGCCGATAATGCGTACTGTTGACCCTGACGATTATTCTTCTCTGCAATATTTCCAGAGAGTTCTCATAAACAGCGGAATTATAGCAAAACTCGAGGAAATGGGAGTTCAGGAAGGCGATACCGTTGACATTGACGGATTTGAATTTGATTTTATATATTAAACTATGAAAAAGATTCTTACAAAGTGTGAGGTTAATATGTACAGTCCCCTGAGCCTCGCATTTTTAGGGGATAGCGTATACGATACGCTTGTGAGAGATATGCTTCTCAGATATGCCAATATGCCGGTATCTAAACTGCACAGCGCAAAAATAAAGCTTGTATGTGCGGAATTTCAGTCGGAGGCATACGGACGGCTGTCCGAAATTCTGACGGAAAGCGAATCAGCCGTTATGAAACGTGGCAGGAACGCTTCGGGAAATAATATTCCGAAACACGCAGAGGTTTCGGAATATCATCGTGCTACGGCGGTGGAATGCCTTTTCGGTTATCTGTATCTGCTCGGCGAAACAGAAAGAATAGCATATCTCTTTGATTTTATTATGAAAGATACCATGGAAGAACTGTTTAAAAGTATCTTTTGAACAGCAGTAAATTCAGGAGGCAGGTCATGGAAGAAATTTTTATTGAAAATGAAGTTGCCGAAAAGGCGAGAAAAACAGCTGTCGGAATATGTGCGGTTTTTGCCGTAGGATTCCTTTTCGGAGCTGCTGCCGTTGCACTTTTCGATTATTATGACAATAAAAAGGAGCAGCTTAAAAAAATCAAGCGTGACTCCGACGAAAACTATATATATTCAGAATAAGGAGAGCTGAAAAATGTCAGGTCATTCAAAATGGAATAATATAAAACGTAAAAAAGAGGCTACCGATGCCGTAAAAGGTAAAATTTTCACCAAAATCGGCAGAGAGATTACAGTTGTTGTGCGTGAAGGCGGTCCGGACCCGAACAATAACAGCAAGCTCCGTGACCTTATCGCAAAGGCTAAGGCAAATAATGTGCCGAATGACAATATTGAGCGTGTTATCAAGAAAGCCGCCGGCGGTGAGGATAAAAATAATTACGAGACAATGATTTATGAGGGATACGGCCCTAACGGTGTTGCCGTTATCGTTGAGTGCCTTACCGACAACAAGAACCGTACAGCCGGTGATGTCCGCCATTATTTTGACAAGTTCGGCGGAAATCTCGGAACATCGGGCTGTGTATCGTTCATGTTCAGCAAGAAAGGAATCGTTATTCTCGAAAATACCGGTCTTGATGAAGACGCTGTAATGGACGATGTGTTTGAATGTGGCGGAAATGATTTTGACATCAACGAAGAAACAGTTGAAATCGAATGTGCTCCGGAAGATGTTCATTCCGTAAGAGAAAGTCTTTCGGCAAAGGGATATAATGTGCTGTCCGCCGAATCTGAAATGGTTCCGGCAACTTATACAACCCTTACAGATGAAGAGCATATCAAGAAAATGAATCTTCTTCTGGAACACCTTGAGGACAACGACGACGTTCAGAACGTATATCACAACTGGGAAATGCCCGAAGAATAAGCCGAGGTTTTCAATATGTCCGTCGAAATAAAGGAAGTTTCCGGAACAGCCGGACTTCAGGAAATTGCATTGCTTGCCGACGAAATATGGCATGAGTGCTTTGTCGGGATTATCAGTTCCGGACAGATAGATTATATGGTTGAAAAATTTCAGTCTTTCCGTGCAATGACCGAACAGACAGAACAGCAGGGATATAAATATCTTGCTGTGCGTGATGACGGCGAACTCTGCGGATATATCGGAATAAAGCCCGAAACAGATGACAGGCTTTTTCTCAGCAAGCTGTATCTGCGAAAAGACAAGCGTGGACACGGAACAGCCTCGCTCATGCTCGGACGGGTATTTGAAGAAGCCGGAAAAATCGGGAAAAAACGTGTATATCTCACTGTGAACAAGCATAATGTTCATGCGGTTGATGTATATGTCAGAAAGGGATTTGTTCAGACTGCCGAAGCCGTTACGGATATAGGCGGAGGATACGTCATGGACGATTTCATAATGGAATATACGCTCTGAAATACGCATATAATAACTCAGAATCTGTAAAAGAGCCTGTTTGGTATCTTTGTTTGCACGTCAAAGATACCGGACAGATTCAAAGGGGTTTTGAGTGTTATGAGCGTATCGGAAATTATTCTGCTTTCTCTTGGTCTTGCAATGGACGCATTTTCCGTATCTGTATGCAAGGGTCTGAGCATGAAAAAAATCGACTACAGAGGAGCGGTTGTTATTGCTCTGTTTTTCGGCGTATTTCAGGGCGGTATGCCTCTTATCGGGTATTTTCTCGGAAGCCGGTTTGAAAGTTTCATAAGCAGTTACAGTCATATTATTGCGTTTGTTCTTTTAGGATTTATCGGCGGAAAGATGATTTTTGAAGCAGTCCGGAATAACGCAAACGGAATGTTTTTGGAATACAGATTTGATTTCCGTGAACTCATTGTCCTTTCAGTTGCAACAAGTATTGATGCGCTTGCCGTCGGAGTAATTTTTGCGGCTCAAAGAACAGCAATAATTATTCCGGTGATTATTATTGCCGGAATAACTTCGGCTGTATGTCTTGCCGGAGTTATTATCGGAAACCGTTTCGGGAGCAGATACGAAAAAAAGGCTCAGATTGCCGGAGGAATCATTCTTGTATTTATCGGAATCCGTCTGCTTTTCAGTTGATTTTTAAAAATGCAGAAAATACTAAACGCTGTGGTTTGTTCCACAGCGTTTAATATTTTATATATAATCTGAAAGGAGAGTGTAAGTTACTTTTTTAATTATTATTATTGAAGATTTTAATTTGTCTGTTCGTCGAGTTTCACGGAAGCGGTCATTTCCTCGCCGTTTCTGACATATTTTATTGTTATTTCCTCGCCTGCCTTGTGGAGATTTTTCTGTGCATTGAGTTCATCGGCAGTTGTGATTTCCACATCATTTACAGCTGTGATAATATCGCCGGTTTTTAGTCCTGCTTTTGAAGCCGCACTGTTTTCGGATATTTCCACGATATATACGCCTACAGGCATATTATACATATTTGAAATCGTTTCCGTTACGTCCTGACAGCTTATGCCGAGCTGAGGCTTTCCGGTGACATATCCGTATTTCATAATATCATCGACTATCTGTGAGACTTCGTTTGACGGAATTGCGAATCCTATGCCTTCAACTGATGCCGAACCGTATGTGCTTGACATCTTTGACGAATTTATTCCGATTACCTGACCGTATTTATTTATAAGCGGACCGCCGGAGTTTCCGGAATTTATAGCTGCATCGGTCTGGATAAGATTCATTGATTTTTCGTTGATGGTGATATTTCTGTTAAGTCCGGAAACTATACCACGTGTTACTGTATTCATGAGGTCGAATCCGAGCGGATTTCCGATAGCCGTAACATCTTCTCCGAGTTTAAGAGCGTCACTGTTTCCGAACTCTGCGGCAGTAAGTTCCGTGGCATCTATTTTGAGTACGGCAAGGTCGCAGTCTGTATCATAACCGACAATTTCCGCATCATATCTGTTGTTGTCGTTGAGGAGTACGGAAACGCTGTCGGCTTTGCCTGCTCCGTACTGTGAATCATATATAACATGGGCATTTGTCACGATATATCCGTTTTCTGTGATTACAACGCCCGTACCTGTTCCGACGGAAGTTTCTTCCGAGGGCATATTGTTGTTGAATCCGCCGAAGAAATAACCGCCGTTATTCTGATATGTCACTGTGAACTGTGATTCAATTCCGACTACAGAGGGGAGAACTTTTTCAACGACTTCTTCCGTGCTGAGAATTTTATTGTCTGCTGAATTGGTAGTTATCAGTCCCATATTCTGAGCTTCAACTGATGACGGTGAACCGCTGTTCTCTGATACAGATACCGTCTGAACCGGAGATTCCGCAACATTGCGGTATACAGCGATTGAACTCGCAGATATAACAGCGACCGACATAAGAGAAGCCATTATTTTCAGTGCGATATGTTTCTTTGGTTTTTCGGGTTTATATAAAACAATGCTGTTCATTCCGGTTGATTTTTCTGATTCTTCTATTTCCTCAATATTGAAATTATATTCATTCATGATAATCACGATTCCTTTTCTGATTTGATATTTGAGATTCAGGATTATTTGTTTTCCTTTGATGATATTAGTATACTTCCTGTTTGTGACATTAATTTGCAGTAATTGTAAAAGTATATAAAAGATTTTGTGTTGTAATTTTCACCTGTCTGAAAGAAATGTGAACGAATGTGACAGAATGTGAATCAATGTGAAAAATTGCAGATAAAACAAAAAAAGAGATGTCCTGTGAATAATGACATCTCTTTTTTGTAAAAAGTTATTTATTATCAGCCGATACCGTTCTGCTGTTTAGCAGCCGTGAGTGTGTTTTTCATGAGCATGGCGATAGTCATAGGACCTACACCGCCGGGAACAGGAGTTATGTAACCCGCTTTCTTTTCAGCGGATTCAAAATCAACATCACCGCAGAGCTTTCCGTTTTCGTCTCTGTCCATGCCGACATCGATAACCACAGCACCCTCTTTAATCATATCGCCGGTAATGAATTTAGCTTTTCCTATGGCGACAACAAGAATATCGGCGGTCAGGCAGATTTCCTTGAGGTTCTTTGTTTTGGAGTGACATACAGTAACAGTTCCGTTTTTCTGGAGCAGGAGCATTGACTGAGGTTTACCCACAATATTTGAACGTCCCACAACAACGCACTGCTTTCCGGTAATATCAACGCCTGTGCTTTCGATAAGTCTCATAACTCCGGCAGGAGTGCAGGGAAGGAAAGCATATTCGCCAATCATGATTTTTCCGACGTTTACAGGGTGAAAAGCATCAACATCTTTATCCGGAGAAATAGCATTTATAACAGCTTTTTCATCTATATGTGCAGGAAGCGGAAGCTGTACAAGAATACCGTTTACTCTGTCGTCACGGTTGAGAACGTTTACGAGGTCGAGAAGCTGTTCCTGAGTAGTATTCTCGTCAAGAGCGTATTCATATGACTGGAATCCTACAGTTTCGCAGGCTTTTTTCTTGTTGTTGACGTATACACGGGAAGCGGAATCGTTTCCGACGATAACAACAGCAAGTCCTACTTTAAGACCGTTTTCCTCCCTGAGTTTTGCAGTCTCAGCTGCAACTTCTTCCTTTACTGCTGCCGAAACAGCTTTTCCGTCAATAATCTGTGCCATTTTAAAAATCCTCCTTATTTTCAGCCACGATTTCATTAACTGTGGCAATTGGTTCATCATCTGAAATTATATGTTCATTTAGGTCATTATCGTCCTCAATTCCGATTTTCCGGAGGCGTGCCTCTTCGAGTATTGCAACGGCTTCCGGAGTATTGCAGTAGAGAACAAAACTTTCGGGGTCTCGTTTTACCTTGAATCCTATTATTATCTGAAGTATCACAGAAGCGACAAGTATAATTATCGAAACTGCCTGAGATACACGTATACTTCCAATCATAAGGCTGTCTGTACGCAGACCCTCAACAACGGCTCTTTCTGCTCCGTACCATGCCATATACATGAGAAGAAGCTGACCGTCATATTTTCTGTGCTTTGCAAATATAGCTAAAATCACGAATCCGAGCAGACACCACACTGATTCATAGAAAAAGCACGGGTGAACAGGCTGTTCCCATATCATATTGAGACCGTTTTCAAACATACTTCCGCCCGACTGCATACTGTTGCTGATAGTTCGCTGTATTCTTCCGCCGGTCATTCCGAGGATAAAATCTGTATTTGTGCCGAAAGCCTCCTGATTCACGAAGTTTCCCCAGCGTCCGATTCCCTGACCTATAAGGAAGCCGATAACGCTGATGTCAAGCATCGGAAGAATTTTTATTTTTCTGATTCTGCATATTGTCAGTCCGACTATTACCGCACCGATAATTCCGCCGTATATGGCAAGTCCGCCGCTGCGGATATTTATCGCAGCGAGGAGACTTGCGGAAAAGGTATCTTTTTTATAGTCTTTGAGATTCATGAGAACATAATAAATTCTTGCACCGATAATTCCGCCGATTACACCGCCTATTACGGCATCGATGGCTTTATCGGAATCAACGCCGAATTTTTTCATTCGGGGAAAGCAGTAGAGCATTGCAAGCAGAAGTCCGGATATAATAATCAGTGCATACCATTGTATATCAATTCCGGCAATTGTGAATGCGGTGGGGTCGATATGAAATTTCCAGCCGAGTTCGGGAAACTGTATTTCGTAAATATCTTTAATCATTTCCGTGCTGTTTACTTCCGTTCCGTTCACTGATTTCCGCTCCTTTCGATAACCGAAAGCACAATGCGGTCGGGACGGAGTTCTTTTCTGATGAAGTCAAGCACATCTCCGGAACGGAGAGAAGATACTATATCAATGGCATCAAAAGGAGCTGCACCGGCCATATGAGCATTCAGCATAATGCTTCCCACGGCATTGACGTTATTGAACTGTCGCACGAGGTCTCCGTAGAAAGATTTTTTCAGTCTGCTGAAAACGTTTTCAGCAATTCCGTCACGGCAGATTTTTTCTATTTCGTCGGTCAGAGCTTTTTTCACGATGTCGGGATATTCTGATTCACCGTCGAATATTACAGAAAAGTATCCGTCTCCGCAGAACACATCACCGGTAAAGCTTCCGTTTATGATTCCGTCCGATAAAAGTCTGTTGTACATTTCGGAAGCAGGGTCGGCGATTATTCCGACGGCTATCGAGGCTATCATGTTTTTTTCAAGAAGATTTCCGACGGCAGGGACGCATTTATATCCAATCTGGAACATAGACATACCGACAGGCAGTTTTTCGTATATTTCCGGCTGTGCAATATCTTCCGGCTCGTCTGGGAAAACTGTTTCAAGACCCTTGTCCTCACACGGTTTAAGGAGTTCGTCACATATTGCGAGAACTTCATCGGCACCGACATTTCCGGCAACCGAAAGCACCATATTATTAAGATTGTAGAACGTATCATAGCATTTATACAGGAGTTCGGCATCAATCTGTGCGATACTTTCCTGAGTTCCGGCAATATCAATTTTTACTGGGTGGTTGTGATACATACATTTCAGTGTATTGAATAATACACGCCACTGGGGATTATCGTTTGTCATGCAGATTTCCTGACCTATGATTCCCTGTTCTTTCTCTACGTTTTCTTTTGTGAAATAAGGTTTCTGAACAAAGTCGAGGAGTATGCGGAGGTTTTCGGTATAATTCTTTGTGCATGAAAACAGATAGCAGGTTCTGTCAAATGAAGTGAATGCATTGCCCGAAGCTCCGGTTTCGGCATAGAGTTCAAATACACCGCAATCCTCATTTTCAAAAAGTTTATGCTCAAGGAAGTGTGCGATTCCGTTGGGAACGGAAGTATATTCCGTATCGGAAGCGGTTTTGAAAATAGTATTTACAGAGCCGTATTTAGTTCCGAACATGGCGTATACAGAGCTGAAACCTTTCATTTCGCTGATATAAATATCAAGACCGCTGGAATGCTTTACGTGTACGCATGATGTTCCGGTGCTTTTACAGGTGAGAATTTCTTTTTTGTTCATCATTCAACCTCCTTGCCGAGCATATGGAAAGTACAGTCATGAGAGACAGTTCGGGCAGCCTGAACTATGCGTTCTTTTGAAACACTGCATATGCGTTTATATTTTTCAAGGGGAGTGATATAATCGCCGTCGCAGAACCGCTCAAAATACCACGAGGCATATGATGCCGGCGTATCGCCGACAGCTGTATAGCCGTTTTCGAGTGCAAGAATCACACTTCTGATTTCGTCGTCCGAAATATTTCCGTTTTTCATTTCGTCAAGCTGATTGAAAATTTCTTTGGTGGCGGCAGGAATATTTTCCTTTTCAACTCCGCAGTCAATTATAAAGCTGTTTTTTGGTTCATTGTATCTGCAAGAGCAGTAATAGCAAAGGCTTAGTTTTTCACGCACATTGACGAACAGCTTTGATACAGGCGTACCGCCGAGAATAAGTGACATGAGATAAAGTGCATCGTAATCGGTACTGTCGCTTTTTAGTGAAAAGGCGATTTTTGCCTGACCGACATCAAGTTTTTCGGTAACGAGCTCCGGAGCAGGTTTGACAGGACTCGCCGAACGGAACGGGAATGATGCAGGCTGTCGTCCGGTTTTCGCAAAGTTTTCGGCGAAAATATCAGCGACGGAATCGTCTTTCTCCGGTGAAACGTAGAATATTTCCACCTGAGCGGTCTGCATAAGTTTTTTATATGCCTCGAAAGCGGATTCCGGAGTTACAGCCTGAGCGGTTTCAAGTGTACCATGGCTTGGAAGTTCAGCCGGTTCGCCCCTATATGCAAGCCGTGCCGTCCGGTTTATGGTATAGGAACGCTTATCATTGATTTCCGTGATAATACTGTCAAGAATATCCTTTCGGGTTATTCTGAAAGCCTCATCGTTGAAAGCGTTGTTTTCTGCATACGGATTGAATATGCAGTTTTTCACTGTTTCGAGCATCTGAGCCGATATATTTTCATTTTCGAGGGCAAAGCGGTTGTGAATCCATGATGAAGATATAGTGATTATCTGCAAATCGCCTCTTTTTCTTACAGATGAATGAATATCCGAACCATAAAGGGAGAAAAGCCGTTCATTCAGTTCGGCGAATGTTTTAAGTTCCGAATTATTTGTACTGAGAATACCGCTTACAAAAGCGTATTCGGATACGGTGCTTTTATCCAGTTCCGTGATGAAGTTGACGTACAAGGAACAGGTATTGAATTTTTCGTCGATAACGGTGGAAAATCCAATGTTATCGCCTATGATTTTACGATTATAATTCATTTGGATTATCTCCTGATAATTTGATTTTATATGGATTATTCTGTGGGTTACGGAATATATTATACCATATTCTGAATCAGATTACCATATATTCCGATAATTTTTTTTAAGAATCTGATATATATCGTCATAATGCATAAATTATCACGTTTATTTTTCTGCGATTTTTACAATAAATTTCAGAATAATTCCGGACAGGTTTAATTAATTATATATCAGGAATTTTTTTATAGTCTGATATAAAAAAGTCCGATGAAAATATTACAAATAGTTACAAAAATAAAAATCCCTTGAAATTTGTGGAAATTGTGTGTAAAATAGTATATGTGACATTGTGAGTTTTTTCACAATTCTACAGATATTGCACCGGATTTCACGTATAATATTAAATCAAATCACAAAAATCTGTGCATTATGCAGATAGATATATCAGGAACAAAAGAAACAACAAAAAATCAGCAAAAAGGGTGATGTGATGGTATTCAGCAGTCTGGAATTTATTTTTATCTTCCTGCCTGTGTTCATGGCAGTCTATGCTCTTGTTCCGCCAAAATATAAAAATGCAGTTGTTTTCGGCGGAAGCGTTTACTTCTACAGCATAGGCTTTACCGATGTCGGAAGCGGAAACAGACTGATGTATACAGTACTTTTTCTGCTGACAATGATTGTCAATTTCATACTCGGCGAATTTATGGACGAGTTCCGGAAACTTAAACGGCTTTGGCTTCTGATAGGCATAATTTTTAATTTTTCATGGCTTCTGTTTTTTAAATATTCTGCATTCGCCATTGAAAATATTAATTCTCTGTTCGGAGCAGATTTCACGGTAAAGAATATAATTCTTCCTATCGGCATAAGTTTTTATACGTTCCAGAATATGTCGTATGTCGTTGATGTTTACCGCAGAGATACAAAAGCCGAAAAGAGCTTCATAAACTACGGAGCATATATAAGTATGTTTCCTCAGCTTATAGCAGGTCCTATTGTTACATATTCGACGGTCGCCGAACAGCTCCGCAACCGTACTCACAGTATACGCAAAGTCGATGACGGATTGCAGATGTTTACAATCGGACTCGGATATAAGGTTCTGATAGCGAATCAGCTCGGCGGACTGTGGAGCGATTTGAATATGATAGGCTATGAGAATATTTCAACTCCTCTCGCATGGCTCGGAATAATAGCATACAGTTTTCAGCTTTATTTCGATTTTATGGGATATTCATACATGGCTATCGGTCTCGGCAGTATAATGGGATTTACTATTCCGAAAAACTTTGATTATCCTTATCTGTCCCTGACTATGACGGAGTTCTGGAGACGCTGGCATATCACGCTCGGAAGCTGGTTCAGGGAATACATATATATTCCGCTCGGAGGAAGCAGAGAGGGAAGTTCAAAACTTATCCGCAATTCCCTTATAGTGTGGCTTTTTACCGGACTCTGGCACGGAGCAAGCTGGAATTTCGTATTATGGGGACTTGTTCTTTTTGGTCTCATAATGCTTGAAAAATTCGCAATAGGAAAATTCCTGAATAAATACAAGTTTATCGGACACGCTTATATGATTCTGATTATTCCGCTGACATGGCTTCTTTTTGCCGTGACAGATTTTCATAGTCTGGGAGTATATTTCGGCAGACTCTTCGGAATTGCTCCGCAGGGAGATTATATCGTAAATGCCGGAGATTATGCGAAATACTGGGGAATATACGGCAAATGGTTCATTGCAGGATTATTGTTCTCAACAAGAATACCGGCAATTATATATAAAAAGATAAAGGGTTCTCCTTTCTGTGCGGTTCTGCTTCTTGCAATATTCTGGTCGGCGGTTTACTGTATGTATAAGGGTATGGACGACCCGTTCATGTATTTCAGATTCTAAAGATAGATATATAAATATAAAACGGAGACGATAGAATATGAATAAATTCAAACAGAACCTCTATACGGTTCTTCTTATAGGTACGTGCCTTGTGGCATCGCCGTTTATTTTCCACAGAATATGGAAGACCAGTGCAGATGCAAAGAAAAACTTTGATGTTCCTCCTCCGCCGGTGGTTACAAATTCTGTTGCTTCTCCGGCAGAGAAAGACAATCCGCCGGAAGTTCCCCACGAAACTTCTGCTTCTTCCGATAACGTACAGACTTCTGAAACCATTCCGGCTTCTGTACCTGCTGAACCCGTTACCGATGCCGAACCCGCCTTTGTTCTGAATAATGATTTTGTTCAGAGCGAACTCAGCTATTTTGACGACGCACTGTTTATCGGGGATTCCCGTACCGTTGGAATAAAGGAATACGGAACATTTGTAAATTCTGATTTCTTCTGTTCGGTCGGTCTTGCGGCTTCAAATATTGAAAGCGAATACGTCAACGGTACGAATTTTGACAGCGTGATTAAAAATAAGCAGTACGGCAAAGTTTACATAATGCTCGGAATAAATGAAGTCGGAAACGATTTTGAATTTACTATGAACGAATACAGAAAAATTGTCGAGAAAGTACGGACAAATCAGCCGAATGCGATTATATACATACAGGGAAATCTTCATGTTGCGTATTCTGCAGAAACCACGGCAATAAACAACGAGAGAATAAATTATCTCAACAGCAGACTTTCAACGCTTGCGGACAATTCAAAGATATTCTACATTGATATAAATGAAGTCTATGATGATTCAAGCGGTTATCTCACCGAATCATATACTTCCGACGGCATACACCCCCTTGCACGTTATTATATGCAGTGGTGCGACTGGCTCTGTACAAAGACGATAATTCCGGTAACGTGATAATAAGAAATTCCGCTTTTTACGGCGGAATTTTTTTTGATTATTCAAGTATTATAAATGATTCCGGAACTGTTTCGCAGATACATGAAAAAACAAAATCCCTTGAAAGAATTTCATTGCATTTCTGTGCGGATTCCGGATTACTGAAAATTCCGAAAACAGCAGAACCGCTTCCGGTCATGCACGCAGATTCAGCACCGTTTGCAAGCATTATACGCTTTATATCTGCGACTTCGGGGAGTTGAACTGCTTTTTCAAAGATATTTTCTGTATACCGTGAAATATCTTCTTTTTTTTCTATTGCCTGAATCAGATTTTTTATATCAAGCGGAGAATAATTTTCAAGATTGTCTATCGCTTTATAGGCTTCGGCGGTTGAAACTCCTTCTTTTCCTTTGGCGATTACGAGTATTTTTCCGGAATAATCGGCAATTCTGGTGATTTTTTCGCCGATTCCCGTAACATATGCCGTACCTCCGCACAGAAAGAACGGAACATCTGCACCGATTTTTTCCGGTGATGAAAATGTTTTTCCGGTGAGCTTTTCAAGGCAGAACAGCACGGCAGCGGAATCACTGCTTCCTCCGCCCATTCCGGCTTGTGAGGGTATACCTTTTTTTATATGGATTTTACAGCCGGTTTCGATTTTGTTTTCGTCAAGGAATTTACGAGCCGTTTTATATGCGATATTTTTTTCGTCGCATGGTATATCATCACTGGCGGATTCACAAATCAGTTCGATTCCTTTTTCCGTGAGTTCGACTGTTATTTCATCGTATATTCCGACTGTCTGGAATACGCTTTCTATTTCGTGATAGCCGTCGGCACGTCTGCCGGTTACGTCAAGAGCAAGATTTATTTTTGCCGATGATTTAACTTTAATTTTTTTCATTTTTTTCTGTCTCCAGACGTTTCAGGAATTTTTCGATACGGTTCATGGCTTCCATGAGGTGTTTAAGGGAATAGGCGTAAGAAATACGGATATATCCCTCTCCGGAATCGCCGAAAGCACTCCCCGGAACTACAGCGACTTTTTCCTCATAAAGCAGACGTTCGCAGAATACCTCGCTCGTAAGTCCGGTACTTTTGATACAAGGGAATACATAGAATGCTCCCTCCGGATTGAAGCAAGTCAGCCCGATTCTGTTAAATTCTTTTACAAGATAACGCCGTCTGATGTTGTATTCGTCAACCATTTTGGTGATTTCCGAATCACATGATTCAAGAGCTTCTATGGCGGCATTCTGGCTTATGTACGGACTGCACATAATTCCGTACTGGTGTATTTTGAATATCTGGTGAATTATCGGTTCGGGAGCAGTGACGTATCCGAGCCTCCAGCCGGTCATTGCGTATGCCTTTGAGAATCCGTTGACATAGATTGTTCTTTCAGCCATATCTGGAAGTTCGATAATCGAACAATGCCGTCTGCCGTATGTAAGCTCGGAGTAAATTTCGTCAGAGAGAATCATAATATCAGTATTCCGGAGGAAGTCGGCAATGGGTTCGAGGTCTTCACGTGTCATTATAGCACCGGTCGGATTGTTCGGATACGGAAGTATAAGAAGTTTTGTGCGTTCGGTTATTTTGTCTTTCATATCGTCAACGGTGAGCTTGAAGTTGTTTTCGATTTTTGTAGGAACAGGAACAGCTTTTCCGCCGATAAGTTCCACAAGAGGAGCATAACAGACAAAGCACGGCTCAACAATAAGAACTTCGTCACCAGGGTCAATAAGTCCACGCACGGCGAGGTCAATAGCTTCCGAACCGCCGACGGTTACAATAATTTCGTTGGCAGGGGAATATTTTACTCCGTGTTTTTTTTCGATTCGTTTTGAAATTGCTTCACGCAGGGGAGCAATTCCGAGATTAGGACCGTAAACAATATGCTTTCTTTCAAGTACCTGAATAGCCGAGCGTCTGATTACCCAAGGAGTAGAGAAATCCGGTTCGCCTACTCCGAGTGAGATAACTCCTTCCATAGTTGCGGCAATATCAAAGAATTTACGTATTCCGGAGGGCTTTATTTTTTTGATTCTGTCTGAAAGAATTTTATCATAATCAATCACTTTCAACCCAGCCCCCTTTCGTCTGTTTCATCATCGTCGATGAAAATACCTTTTTCCTTGTATTTTTTCAGAATGAAGTGTGTTGATGTGGAAAGTATTCCGTCGATAGTTGCAAGGCGTTCCGACACAAAATATGCAACATCTTTGAGGTTACCGCCTTTGACTTCAACGGAAAGGTCATATGCTCCCGACGACATAAGACTGATGCTTTCAACTTCATCATACATCATGATTGTTTTTGCAATGTCATCGAATCCGCAGTCACGCTGAGGAGTTACTTTTAACTGAATAGTGGCATATACTGCTGATTTGTCGAATTTATCGTCGTCAAGAATCACGCTGTATCCACGGATAATTCCCTGTTGTTCGAGACGGTGTATTTCCTCCGCCGCCTGTTCCGGAGGAATGCCGAGTATTTCCCCGAGTGCACTGTTTGAAATACGGGCATTCTGCTGTAATATTCTGATTATCTCGTTTTTCATGTAAATCATTTCCTTTCTTTGATGAGTAAAATATATAAAATTATATATTTGTCTTATATTTTTATAAAATTCGGCTGATGTTTTCTGAAATAACAGATTTTATCAAATCCGGCTAATTTTGCAAGAGATATGCCGTCGGAAATATTTGCGCCGATGTCGCTTACTTTGTGGGCGTCCGAACCTATGGAAATAATTTCGCCTCCGAGTTCTTTGAAAAGCCGGATATATTTGAGTGACGGAAAAGTTGTCCCGAACCCCTGACGTATACCGGAAGTATTTATTTCTATGCCTTTTCCGTTCTGTGCGAGTGTGCGGAGCGATTCGGCGATTATTTCATCAAATATTTTGAGATTGGGAGTAATACTGTTGCGTATTTTCATATATCTCAGGCAGTATGTCAGATGACCCAGAATATCGAATTTTCCCCACCGGCACATTTTATATATTCCGTTGAAATATCTTTCAAGAAGATTATTTATTTCCTTGGTTGTCATGTGATAATAATTTATGTAGTAGAAATCTTTTTCGCCGTCAATCTGATGTAATGAAGCAATAATGAAATCAAGACGGGGGTCTGAGGCGATTTTTTCTGCAATATCAATGTCGGCAAGTGGTTGACCCATTTCGATACCACATATGAGATTGAATCCGGAATATTTTTTTTTCAGTTCGGTCAAAGCTGAAACAGATGCTTCAAAATCGTCTTTATAATTAAAATAGTCAAATAATTCTGTATTATGATAGTGTTCTTTCGGATACCATGTACTGCATTCGCAGTGGTCTGTAACCGCATATGCACTGAGATTGAGTTCTTTTGCACGTTCAATCATCTGTATAATATCGGCTTCGGAGTCCATAGAAAATTGAGTATGCGTGTGACAGTCGATAAGATTCATTAAAATCGGCCTCCCTGAATATAGATTGAACTATATTATAACACATAATCCGGAAAAATTCCATAGTTTCATAAAAAAATATATAGTTAAATAAGAAAAATAATAATATCCCTTTATTTTTCCGGAAATATATGTTATAATTAATAACGGTTCAGTGATTTCTGAAACAATATCAAGATGTAATATCAAGGAGGCACTTTTTATATGAGAGCTGTAGTAACTGTAATCGGAAAAGATAATGTGGGCATACTCAGCAAAGTAAGCGGAATATGTGCGGATATGGGAGTAAACGTACTTGAAGTCACACAGAGCGTTCTTCAGGATATGTTCGCTATGATAATGCTGGTGGATATTTCTGATATGACCGACGATTTTTCCGTTCTGGCAGACAGAATGACAAATCTCGGCGAAAAACTCGGACTTTCTATCCATACAATGCATGAGGATATTTTCAACTCTATGCACAATATATAACAGAGGAGTATTAGTTCATGCTTAATATTTATAATATTCTCGAAACTATCAAAATGATTCAGGACGAATGTCTTGATATACGTACAATAACTATGGGAATATCTCTCCTTGACTGTATTGATACGGATATTGACAGAGCCTGTGAAAAAGTATATGAAAAAATCGTCAGAAAGGCACAGAATCTTGTATCTACAGGAAAGAAAATCGAAAAGGAATACGGTATTCCGATTGTAAACAAGCGTATTTCGGTTACGCCTGTTTCGATGCTTGCTGCGGTATGCCCGAATGATAATCCTGTTAAATTTGCGAAAGCACTCCAGCGTGCAGCCGATACCTGCGGAGTCAATTTTATCGGCGGATATTCCGCACTTGTTCAGAAAGGATTTTCGGCAGGAGATGAAGCACTTATACGCTCCATTCCGGAAGCCCTCGATGTAACGCAGAATATCTGTTCATCTGTGAACATAGGTTCTACAAAATCCGGAATAAATATGGACGCTGTAAGGCTCATGGGTCAGATTGTAAAGGAAACCGCCGAAAGAACAGCAGACCGTGATTGTATCGGTGCGGCAAAGCTTGTTATATTCTGCAATGCCGTTGAAGATAATCCGTTTATGGCAGGTGCTTTTCACGGTGTGGGAGAGCCGGACTGCGAAATACACGTCGGTGTTTCCGGACCGGGAGTTGTGCGTTCTGCACTTGCAAAATATCCCGATGCTTCAATAAATGAACTTGCAGATATAATCAAGAAAACAGCGTTTAAAATAACCCGTATGGGTCAGCTTGTAGGAGCGAGAGCCTCCGAACTTCTGGGCGTTCCGTTCGGAATCGTTGACCTTTCCCTTGCACCCACTCCGGCGATAGGCGACAGCGTTGCACATATAATCGAGGAAATGGGAATAGAAATGTGCGGAACTCATGGAACTACTGCGTGTCTTGCCATGCTCAACGATGCGGTTAAAAAGGGCGGAGTTATGGCATCTTCAACAGTCGGCGGACTTTCGGGAGCATTTATACCTGTTTCCGAAGATGCCGGAATGATAGATGCGGCAGTTGCCGGAGTACTCAGTCTCGAAAAGTTAGAGGCAATGACTGCTGTATGCTCTGTCGGTCTTGATATGATAGTAGTTCCGGGAGATATAGCTCCGGAGACCATTTCCGCAATTATCGCCGATGAAGCCGCTATCGGCATGGTTAATACAAAAACAACGGCTGTAAGACTTATTCCGGCTGTAGGCAAAAAAGAGGGAGAAATGCTTGAATTCGGCGGACTTCTCGGAAGCGGTCCTGTTATGCCGGTCAAGGGAAAATCCTCGGCGAAGTTTATAAACCGTGGCGGACGTATTCCTGCTCCTATGCAAAGCCTTAAAAACTGAATCCATGGACGTAAACAGATTAACAGAACTTTTCGGCGTTTACGGAGCTGTTTCGGTCGGAAAGCTGAAAAACGGTCATATCAACGAAACGTATATCGTTGAATGCAAGACGGGACGCTATATATTACAGTCGATAAACCGTGACGTTTTTGAAAAGCCGGAAACAATAATGAGGAATATTTCTTTTATTGAAGATGTTTTTGCATCTGAACGCAGAGTTACAGTTCCGCATTTCATGAAATCCGGCGGACGGAACTATGCACGGTATGACGGCAGAATCTGGAGACTTTATGAATATATTGAAAGCTGGGACAATTACCCGAATAGAGAATATATTCACGGTTTTGCGGTCGGGACTTTTATGCGTGTTGTCAATTCCGGAGATTTCAAGTTCCGGAACACAATAACAGGATTTCATGATTTCGGCGACGGAATGGAGATTTTCAAATCGCTCATGCCTATGCGGAACATTCACGGCGATACAAAATCATCAAATATAATTTACAGTGAACGTCCGGCGGTGATTGACCTTGATACGGCGATGTACAGTTTCGCAATGGTTGATTACGGCGATATGATTCGTTCGCTTACAACCGGAGGCGTGAATCTTGATACAATATATCAGGCAACCAAAGGTTTTGCAGACGGTCTGGAAAATATGCTTACCGGTGCGGAAATAAATTCGCTGTATTACGGAATCATACTTGTAATACGTGAACTTTTCCGGCGTTACAGCAATGAACACGGATTTCCCAATCTGACTTCCGGAGAGTGTGCGGAACGGGCGGAACAGCTTGTTACTCAGCTCGGATATATCCGCCGGAATGAGAAAGCTATAATAAAAATAATCGGCGAATGTTTTGAATAAGAAGTTAAAATAAAAAACGGTGGCTTTAAAAGTCACCGTTTTTTGTGAATTATTTTACTTCAACAGTCCAGCCGAAAGTATCTTCAATTTTGCCCCACTGGATACCTGTCATTGTATCATAGAGCATCTGGGAAATCTTTCCGATTTTGTTGTCGTTTATTTCCATGACTTTATCATTCCATTTGAGATGACCTACAGGGGAAATAACGGCGGCTGTACCTGTTCCGAAAACCTCCTGAAGCTTGCCGGAATCGTAAGCATCGGCAATTTCCTGAATTGTGATACGCTTTTCTGTTACTGTAATTCCTTTGCTCCGGCATACTTCGATAGCGGATTTTCTTGTTATTCCGGGGAGAATAGAGCCCTGAAGCTCCGGAGTTATAACTTCGCCGTCGATAACAAAGAATATATTCATTGCTCCGACTTCCTCAATGTATTTCTGTTCAACGCCGTCAAGCCAGAGAACCTGAGAATAATTCTGCTTGTGAGCCTCGTCCTGACCGATAAGTGAAGCGGCATAATTTCCGCCGGTTTTGGCAAATCCCATACCGCCACGGACTGCACGTACATATTTGCTTTCAACGTAAATATTTACAGGGTCGAGACCGCTTGCATAATATGCTCCTGACGGTGAAAGAATTATCATAAACAGATAGTGTTCGCCGGGCTTTACGCCGAGGAACGGGTCGCAGGCGAATATATACGGTCTGATATACAGTGATTCTCCGTCTTTTGAGGGAACCCAGTCTTTTTCAATTTTAAGGAGTTCCATAAGGCACTGCATACCGAGTTCCTCCGGAAGTTCCGGAATAACGAGACGTTCATTTGATTTGTTGAGACGTTTGAAATTTTCATCGGGACGGAACAGCTGAACTTTGCCGTCAGCGGTGCGGTAGGCTTTCAGACCCTCGAAAACTGTCTGACCGTAATGCAGACACATTGCAGCAGGGGAAAGTTCGATATTGCCATATGGTCTGATTTCGGGGTCATGCCAGCCCTGACCTTTGTCATATGGCATAACAAGCATATAATCAGTAAAGATGTGACCGAAGCCGAGAGCATCGCCGGGGTGGGGTTTAGCTTTTAAAGACTCTGCTTTAGTGAATTTGATTTCCATTTTATAAGACCTCTTTTTTATAGAATTAACAGAAAGCATTTATCCGGTCGGCGGAGTAATATTCTTTTTTATAAATCTTTGAACATACAATGATACCGGCAACAGCGGTAACTGCAAGTATTACAGCAGAAACCGAAACAGCAGTGATTTTAGCGTTTTTTGTCATAACAATTACCTCCACAGCCGAAAAAATACATTTACAGACTAATTATACCATATTTTCCATACATATGCAATAAAAAAATACACAAAATATCATATTTCAATTTATTTATTTTTGTTACAGACAACTATATTATTCATCATAAGTGCGTACACGGAGTACAGCGCCGAGTGATTCGGCAACTTTGCGGGCTTCTTCAATCTGTTCAGCAGGAATAACATCAACGACAGACATTATGACACGTGCGGATTTCTGCTTAACGCAGTCGGCTGTGAATTTCTGCATAGCTTCCCAAGCGTTATCGAATTTAGGTCGTGTCACTTTCATATATTCGTCTTTAGTTCCGGCGTTGAGACTTACAGAAACAATATCCATAACGTCACAGAGTTCCTTTGCGATTGAGCGTTCGTTAATCAAATCGCCGAGACCGTTGGTGTTGATTCTGAGAGCAGGACAATCGGGGAGTGATTTCAGATTATCGGCGACTGCAACAAGAGCATCAAGATGACAGGTCGGCTCACCATAACCGCAGAAAACGATTTCCTTGTATTTTGCAACATCAATTTTTCTCATATCTTCGAGGATTTCCTCGACAGATGGTTCATGCTCCAGCCAGAGGGGGTCTGAACCATATGCACCGTCAGCGTGATTCCTTATGCAGAATGTACAATTACAGGGACATTTATTTGTGAGATTTACATAAAGATTATCTCCTACTTCATAAAATATATTCATAGCCTTTTTCATGTTTAATTCTCCTTTTGATTCATACGGTTTTAATATTTCAGTTTATGTAGATTCTCGGAACTCTCTTGGATATTCCGCATACTATTTCATATCCTATAGTTCCGCAGATTTCCGCAATATCGTCAGCGGTGATAATATCATCGCCGTCACGTCCGATAAGAGTAACAATATCTCCCGATTCCGCCTCCGGAACATCAGATACATCAATCATAAGCTGGTCCATACATACACGCCCGATTATTCTGCACCGTTTTCCGTGTACGAGAATTTCTCCCTTTGAGGAAAGAAGCCGTGAATATCCGTCTGCATAGCCTATGGTTATGGTTGCAATCCGCATATTTTTTTCTGTGATGAATGTTCTTCCATAGCTTATACAAGTTCCTGATTCTACCGTTTTTACCTGTGATATGACGGCTTTGAGTTCCATAACCGGCTCGATTCCGTCGGGAACAGCGAGTTTTCTGTCAGGGTGAAGTCCGTAAAGGATAATTCCGGCTCGTGAAAGAGTGCTTTTGGGGGAATTTCTGTAGCAGGTTGCGGCACTGTTCATGAAGTGTATGTGAGGAAGTTTTATTCCAAGTTTGACGAGTATATCATATGTATCGAGTATGAATTTCTCCTGAGCGTCCGAATAGGCAATATCTTCCGGAGAATCGCTGTCGGCAGATGCAAAGTGAGTATATATTCCCTCGACGGAAATTTTATCGGTCTGCATTATTCTGAGTATTTCGGAGGCACAGTCCTCGCATGAATCATATTTCAGACCGATTCGTCCCATTCCTGTATCAATTTTAATATGACATCGTAAAGGTTCGGGAGTATTTTTTGAGAGAGCTATGGCGTAATCCATAGATACAACACCCTGAATGATATTGTACATTGCTGTTTCGTGGGCGTATTCCGGCGGTGTATAGCCAAGAATAAGAATTTCCGCATCAGCACAGAATTTACGCACAGCGATAGCTTCGTCAAGATTTGATACGGCAAAATATTTAATTCCGCATTCATGAAGCGTGCGGATAATGTGTTCATCTCCGTGACCGTAGGCATCAGCCTTGACAACAGCCATAATATCAGTAGATGAACTGTTGAGACTTCTGACGATTTCGAGATTTTTTCTTAGCTGAGGCAGTGAAACTTCCGCCCATGCTCTTTTGAGATATGGTTTCATCAAAATTGTGGCAGGATACCCCGACCTCTCAGGTAGGGGAGGAATGCCACTTCCTCCTTTCTTTTGTTGACAGAATAAAAATAATATGTTATACTGTAATCGTATAGTGTGTAAAATCTTAAACGTAAAAACAAAATAATTTCTGAAAACGGCTGTTTTTACGGTGAATATTAAAAAATAGTTACAAGCTGAAAAATATCTTGATTTTTCCGGAAGTTTATGTTACAATTATTGGAGAAGCTGGTGATTTATTTCCGGTCTTGCCGAAAAAATCGAATTTACTGAAATTAATTGAACAACCGCCAATAATATTATATCACAACAAAAAAATTTTTCAAGAGTAAATGAAAAGAATTTTTCAGACAATAAGTTTAAAGTTTTTAATAAAATTCAGCAATTTCCGGAATTTTTATTTTTTCGCCCGTAATCATGTGAATAAACAGGTTGCTTTAAGAATATCTGAGCGTATATCGAAAGGGGTTTTTATTATGTCAAGAAAGAAAAAAAGAGCAGGAAGTATTGCCGTTCCGTATCTGGTGACAATTTTTATCGGAATACTGATTATCGGAGGAGGTACATTCATTCTTCTGAAACATCTCGGCATACTCGGCAACAGCAAAGAACTTGTCGAGCCGACTCCCCGTCAGGTGGATATTACATCATATGCCGATAACCACAGTATATTGATGATACTTGACGAACCGGATTTGAGATGCAAATCAACATTCATGCTTATCCGCTCGATACCGAAAGACAAAAAGATTGTATACGTCGGAATACCTACAAATACTATATCCGTTATCAATGGTGTACAGCAGAGTATAGGTTCGGCTTATGAAAAAGGCGGTACGCCGTCGGCGATGGAATTTGCAGAAACAGTGTTCGGTATTGATATTGACCGCTATATGGTTTTCAATTCCAAAGCTTTTATAAAAGCCGGAGATATAATCGGCGGTGTGACATATCCTATATCGCCTGATATAGCAGGGTTCAACGGCGACGGCTCGGAACAGTATCTCAATTCCGAACAGATTGAAAAGCTTATCACATACGCTATGTACAGCGACGGCGAAGTCGAACGTGCATATGTTGTAAGCTCCGTGGCATCAGCTATGATAAATCAGGTGGACGGACTAAGAATAGCGGACAATCTTGATTCCAGCTTCAACACTATCATAAATATGATTGATACGGATATAACAGCTGTTGATTACAAACAGCATAAGGTTGCAATTAAAAATATGTTTTCCAGAGGAAGCGGAATCGCATCATTTGTTATACTCGAAGGTGAAAGTGCATATGATGAATATATTCCCAATGCCGAATTTCTTGATAAGTTCAGAAGAACATATTACAACTATGATGAAGGCACTAAGGAAGAAAATAAAAAATAAAGGAAAATAAATCATGACTGTATATAATATATTTGATACTCATACACATTATGCCGACCATGCTTTTGATAATGACAGATATGAGATTCTTGAAAAACTTCCGGAAACAGGAGTAAATCTCGTTATGCTTGCCTCTACCTGCGTTGACGATATTTCCGGAAACGCTGTAATATCAGAGAAGTATGACTATATATATACATCGGCAGGAATCCACCCTGAATTTGCCGGTTCAGCTCCTGATAATTATCTTGATGTTATCCGTGAAGCCGTGAAAAAATATCCGAAACTGAAAGCTATAGGCGAAATAGGTCTTGATTATCACTACGACGGATACGACCGTGAAAAACAAATAAAACTTTTCGAGGAACAGATTGTCTTTGCAAATGAAAATAATCTTCCTGTTATTATTCACAGCCGTGACGCTTCGGAAGATACTGTGAACATTCTCAAAAAATATAAGCCCCGTGGAGTGGTTCACTGTTTCAGCGGTTCGGCAGAGACGGCACAGGAAATTGTCAAGCTCGGTATTTATATCGGATTTACCGGTGTTATTACGTTCAGCAATGCAAAAAAGGCTATTAAAGCTCTCGAAGCTGTTCCCCTTGACAGACTTGTTCTGGAAACAGATTGTCCCTATATGTCGCCTGTTCCGTTCAGGGGACAACGTTCTGACAGTTCCATGATAGCATATACCGCAGCGAAAGCCGCTGAAATAAAAGGTCTGGACGTTCAGGAACTTCTTGATATCACAAACGAAAACGGAAAGAAATTATATTCAATATAAATATTTTTCACGTAACTGTTCTGGGAAATTTTTCCTGGAACTGATTTGAGGATAAATAATTATGTATTACTGCTATGGCATATCTGACAAGGGCATTATGCCCCATAATGAAGACGCACTGATGATGAGTGACTTTGTACTGACACACGGTTCGGGAGAATGCAGTATCAAACCGCCGTTTATTCTTGCTGTTGCAGACGGCGTTTCCGGCGAATGTGCCGGCGAACTTGCATCTGCTATGTGTCTCGGTATGGTAAAGGAAATCAACGATTTCCGCCGTGATTCCCTTGAGGACAGCATAATGACGATTCACGAAAAAATTGCGGAATTTGGCAGAAACGATTCCGGAAGCAGAAATATGCAGACAACATTGTGCGGTATTTCGGTAGATACAGACGGTGTGATAACGTCTTTCAATGCAGGTGATTCACGGCTTTATCGTTTCCATGACGGCTTTCTCGAACAGATAACCCGTGACCAGTCGCTTGTTCAGCTTCTGTATGAGGAGGGAAAAATAACTCCCGAAGAACGCAGAACTCATGCAAGACGTAATATTATCTTCCCTGTTATAGGAAATATAAATGATTCTCCGACAGTTGAAATCCGTGATGTTCCGGAAATTGCGGAGAACGGCGATATATTAATGCTGTGTACGGACGGTCTTTCCGATTATCTTTCCGACGAGGAAATAAAGGAAATTCTTGAACGTTCCGTAAGTCTGCACGAAAAGCTTGATATACTCATGGAAACCGCTCTGAAAAACGGAAGCAAAGATAATATATCAATAATTCTTGTATCACCCGAAAAGTGCGAATGAGTTATTATTAAAAAATAATAGTGACAGAAAATCCCTCCGGAGCAGAATCCGGAGGGATTTCGTTACAGAATAAAGCATATCAGTCCGCCACAGCCCTCATTTATGATACGTTCGAGTGTTTCCTGAAGTTTCATACGGGCTTCGACAGGCATTTTGCACAGTTTGTTGTGAAGTCCCTCGTTTACGAGTTCATGAAGTGACTTTCCGAATATATTGCTTTCCCATATTCTGGTGGGGTCGTCGTCGAATCCGTCAAGCAGATACATTATAAGTTCCTCGGACTGCTTTTCCGTGCCGACAATAGGGGAAACAGCAGTATTTATATTTGCTTTCATCATGTGTATTGACGGAGCAGAGGCTTTCAGCTTTACTCCGTATTTTCCGCCCTGCTTGATGATTTTCGGTTCGTCGAGGGTAAGTTCGCTGAGTTCGGGCATAACGATTCCGTATCCGGTTGCTTCGACTTCGGCAAGTGCCGGAGCGATTCGGGCATATTTTTTCTTGATTTCGTTCATTTCCATAAGCAGAGGCATGAGGTCGCTTTCGCTTGACAATTCTATTCCCGTTGCCTCTCCGATTATCTTGTAAAACAGACTGCTGTCGAGTTCGGCAGTAATCGTGACTGCACCTTTTCCGAGGTCTATAGCCGTTGTCGAGGCGTTTATGATATGCGGACACTGAGCGATGGCCTCGGCAGCCGATTCCGCTTCACGTACAAGTTTAATATCCTTTGCGGATTCACGTATACAGTCAAGTATTTCCGATTTAAGCCAGTGACCTTTTTCAAGAGTATTTATCCACTTTGCCATGCGGATATTTATTTCACGTACTGGAAAGCTGTACAGGATTTCACGCATTATTTCCCGAATATCGCTTTCATCAAGGCTTAAGCAGTTGACAGGTATGACCTTTGCATCGTATTTATCGGACAGGTGCGATGCGAGATTTTTCGCTTCGGAAGCGGACGGATTTACTGTATTCATAACAACGACAAAAGGTTTTCCCAGTTCTTTAAGTTCGTTGATTACTCTTTCTTCGCAGTCCTCGTATTCTCCACGTGGAATATCCGATATAGTTCCGTCTGTTGTGACTACAAGTCCGATTGTTGAATGGTCGGTGATGACTTTCTGAGTTCCTATTTCAGCCGCCATATTGAACGGTATTTCCTCATCAAACCATGAAGTCATAACCATACGGGGCTGTTCGTTCTCAATATATCCGATAGAACTCGGAACTATATATCCTACGCAGTCTATCAGCCGGACGTTGAACGATGCACCGTCTCCGAGCGAAACTTCGACAGCTTCTTCCGGAATGAATTTCGGTTCGGTAGTCATGATAGTTTTTCCGGCGGCGGACTGCGGAAGTTCATCGACAGCACGTTCACGCATAAATTCGCTCCTGATGTTCGGGATTACGAGAGTTTCCATAAAACGCTTTATAAATGTAGATTTTCCGGTGCGGACAGGACCTACAACGCCTATATAAATATCTCCGCCGGTACGTTCGGATATGCTTGAATAAATATCTTTAGCCATAATTTTTCCTTTCAGTTACAGTAATATCAGTCCACTATCGGTATGAGAAGCATTTTTCCCTTTTCTATATGTTCGGAGGTAAGCTCATTTTCTTCCATTATTGCGGAAACTTCGGTGCTGAAACGTTTTGCTGCGTCCCATATATCCTCGTTGTCCGTTCCGAAATAGAGTTTTACGGCATAATCGCCGTCACGTTTTTTTCTTTTGGAATCATCAATTGAAATATCAATAAGAGCCTTTGCTCCGGCAGAGGAATCAGCTGTTATTTTTACCGAAATATCGGCACGTGCATTAAGAACCCCCGTATCTGATATATTATAAGATACGGCAATATCGGTTATTTCGGCAGAGACCGCACATTCTGAAAGGTCGTCGCCGATTTCTATAGTCTGTTCAAACGCCTCGTCACGGTCGGGCATGGAAACAGCTCCGGAAGAATCTTCGGAAGCCATAGAATACGTCAGCATACCGGATATTATTACAGATGTTCCGTCGTTTCCGAGACGTGTATTTATATTTTTTGGAGTACACCACATTGCATATATCTTATGCGGAACGCTGTCACCCTCAGCGATTTTTGCACTGTGCCGGAAAACTTCCGCATATACGGCAGACGGCAGGTCTCCGTGAATATCCGCTGATTCCAGTTCACAGGGATAGATTGTTGAATAGGCATCTGAGGCAACCATAACTTCCGCAGGCTTTACAGCAATACAGTTAAGGCGAAGTTCCGGTTCTGTACGCAGAATCCTGTTATCGCCGTTTTTATCTGATACCGGAGTAATCGTACAGCCGATAATATCAGCCGTGACTGAACAGTTGAACGTGTCGTCAAGTTCGTCCAAATCAACTATCTGACTGAAAGGAACGTTTATTTTAAGCGGTTCGATTCCGCCGGAGCAGGAATACAGAATATCAATTACTACCGTTCCTTTTGCGAGGAGCTTGCCCGATATTATTTTCTTTTCACAGTCTCCGACGGTGCAGTTATAGCGGATAACTCCCACAACGGGCGGTTGTGCCGGTGAAAGTTCTGTTTCGTCGCTGAGTTGTATGAGCTTGTCGGCGGTTATTTTCTTTGAAGCGTATTTCACGGGTATTTTTTTCAGCTGGATATTCATGCCGAATGCGTCGCTGATGACTTCCTGAGATTTTTCGCCGTTCACGGTAATTTTTACAGATACAGCACCACGCACATCGAGCCGTCTTTTATTCACAGCACGGAAATTAACATGGTCTGATTTAGGTATAAGCGATACCGCAGGCTGTTCGGGGCATCTCGGAAGTTCCAGCGATTTGGAAAACGTCTGACGCTGTGTTATGCATTGCAGTGCAGAGCCGGATTCTCCGCAATATATAAGGCATATATCGCATATAAGCTCGTAGCTGAGTTTATCTCCGGAAACAGACCAGCTTGTTACCGCAGGGTGAATTTCACAGCGGATAAGCCGAAAAATATCGGGATAGTAGTCGGGGAGTATGTAGTCGAGTTCAACGCCCTGTTCCTGAATACCGTTGTATATGAGTTCTGTAGCCGGAATAGTTTCCCTGTTGATTTTAAAATTCATTGTGAACCTCCTGAAATTCGTTTGATAAAGTATATTCAGAATTTTTCGAGTTTAGACATAAAAAATAAACTGTTGCGGTTTGTAGATTATGTATATATTTTACTGTGAATAATTGTGAAAACCGACATATATATTCAGGTACACTTGAAATTTTTTCTGTTTTGTGGTAAAATGAATTGATATATTGTGAATGGAGGGATAAAGTAATGCTTAACGCTTCTATAAAAGAAACAACGTTTGAATCCGAATTTGATACGCTTGATATATCTGTGCTGACAGCAGTTCCGACAGGTGAAATAAATGGTGTCGTCCAGATAGTTCACGGTATGAATGAGTATAAGGAACGTTATCTCGATTTTATGGAATACCTGACCGAACAGGGTTTCATAGCCGCAATACATGACAACAGAGGTCACGGAAAAAGTATATGCACAGATGATGACCTTGGATTCATGTTCCGGAACGGCGGAGAGGGATTTGTCAGCGATATTGCACAGTTCAACCGCATACTTCATGAGACATATCCTGATGTTCCGCTTTTCATGATAGGGCATAGTATGGGGTCTCTTGGTGTGAGATGTTTTCTTAAAAATCATGACAGCAATATAAACGGTCTGATTATAAGCGGTTCTCCGTCCTACAGTTCTTTTTCAGGAGTTTTCCGGACTATGGGAAATGCTGTTTCAAGACATCACAAAAGCCGTTACAGAAATCCGAAAATCGGCGAGGCAATGGAAAAAGTGTTCAATAAGAATTTCGGAGATGTACCGCATTCGTGGCTGTCCAGCAGAAAGGAAATCGTTGAGGAATTTAATTCAAATCCAAAAAGCAGTTTTGTCTACACAATAAACGGCTATCAGGGATTGCTGTATCTGTTAAGAGAAACATACAGCAAAAAAAACTGGAATGTTACAAATCCCCATCTCCCGATACGGTTTATATCCGGAAAAGATGACCCTGTTATGCTTTCGGAAAAAAAGTTTTTCGAGGCTATACATATGCTGGAATCTGTGGGATATGAGAGTATTTCACACAGACTTTTTGAAAATATGCGCCATGAGGTTCTCAACGAAAAAAATAATATAGCAGTTTACAGGGATATTGCAAAAACGCTGTTTTCATGGATTGACAGACTTTCACGCTGAAGGAGAAAAATATGAGTATTAATACAAAGCTTGCAAAGGAATTTAATCTCAGACAGGAACAGGTTGATAATACCGTGGCACTTATCGACGAGGGAGCAACAATACCGTTTATCGCACGTTACCGTAAAGAAGTGACCGGTTCGCTTGATGACCAGATTCTGCGTGAACTTAATGACAGACTCACTTATATGAGAAATCTTGAAAAACGCAAGGAAGAAGTCAGGACAGCCATTACAGAACAGGAAAAAATGACTCCTGAAATCGAAAGTGCTGTATCTTCCGCCGAAACGCTTGTCGAGGTCGAGGATATTTACCGTCCTTTCAGACCAAAACGCCGTACACGTGCCGGAATCGCAAGAGAAAAAGGTCTCGAACCGCTTGCCGTAATCATCATGGAGCAGGGAAATTCCACAAATCCCGAAACCGTCGCCGTCGATTTTGTGAACGCCGAAAAGGAAATCCCCGATATAAAAACCGCCATTCAGGGAGCTATGGATATTATCGCCGAAGATATTTCAGATGATGCAGAACTGCGGAAATCACTGCGTTCCGCACTTTCCGAAAAAGGAATGATAATATCAAAAGCATCTGATTCCGATGCCGAAAGCGTATACAAAAATTATTATGACTTTTCCGAACCGGTATCAAAAACAGCGAATCACCGTGTTCTTGCAATGGACAGAGGAGAGAAAGAGGGATTTCTGAAAATTTCTGTTTCTCTTGACGAAAGCACAGCGACCGATATTATTTTCGGAAAATATGTCAAGGAAAATAATTCATGCGGTGAACTTGTCCGGAATGCTGCGGCAGACAGCTATAAACGTCTTATATTTCCGTCAATAGAACGTGAAATCCGTTCCGAAATGACTGCAAAGGCAGCCGAGGAATCAATAAAAGTGTTCGCCTCAAATCTGAGACAGCTTTTGTTACAACCGCCTCTTAAAAACAGCGTTATACTCGGACTTGACCCCGGCTACCGCACCGGCTGTAAAGTCGCTGTAATTGATTCTACCGGAAAAGTTCTTGCAACAGACGTTGTATATTGTACTGCCGGTTCTAAGACAAATATCGGACTCTCAAAAAAGAAAATCACAGAACTTATTAAAAAACATAACGTTACAACAATATCTATCGGAAACGGTACGGCTTCCCGTGAAACGGAACAGTTCACGGCGGAACTCCTGAAAGAAATATCACCGGAAATTCCGCAGGAAATCAGATATATGGTTGTAAGCGAAGCAGGAGCGTCGGTTTATTCGGCTTCAAAACTTGCAGCCGAAGAGTTTCCGGAATATGATGTTTCACTCAGAAGTGCGGTATCTATTGCGAGACGGCTTCAGGACCCGCTGGCGGAACTCGTAAAAATCGAGCCGAAAGCTATCGGAGTAGGTCAGTATCAGCATGATATGCCTCAGGCTCGTATGAATGAAGCCCTATCCGGAGTAGTCGAAGATTGCGTAAACTCCGTAGGTGTTGACCTTAACACCGCATCTTATTCACTTCTCAGCTATATTTCGGGAATAAATTCGGCAGTGGCGAAAAATATAGTTGCATATCGTGAGGAAAACGGCAGATTCACAGACCGCCGTGAACTCATGAAAGTCCCGAAACTCGGCAAAAAGGCTTTTGAACTTTGTGCCGGATTCCTGCGTGTCCGTGACGGAAAAAATCCGCTTGACAATACAGCTGTACACCCCGAAAGCTATAAATCGGCGGAAGCTCTGCTGAATGACTGCGGATTCACTCTTTCCGATGTATCAGGTGGCGGAGCTGACGGAATATCTGAGATTGCGGAGAAAAAAGGAATTTCCGGTATAAGTGAAAGGCTCGGAATAGGTATTCCTACGCTGACCGACATTATCGGCGAACTCGGAAAGCCAGGCCGTGACCTGCGTGACGAACTTCCTCCGCCTCTGCTCCGGAGCGGTGATGTCATGGAAGTAAAGGATTTGAAACCGGGAATGGAACTCGTCGGAACTGTGCGAAATATTATCGATTTCGGAGTATTTGTTGACATCGGAGTGCATGAGGACGGACTGGTGCATATTTCACAGCTCTGCAACCGTTTTGTAAAGCACCCTCTTGAAGTCGTAAGCGTGGGCGATGTTGTAACAGTCCGTGTTCTTGAAGTAGATGCGGTACGTGGAAGAATTTCACTTACAATGCGTAAAGATGATGATAAAGACGAAAAAAATCAGAAAAAAGATTCCGGAAGAAATAAACAGCACGGCAAATCACGGCAGAAACGTGAATCACAAGGATTTGACGCTTCAAAAATACACAACAGTTCTTTCCGGATAAAGAAAAAATAAAAATTCTAAATTACGGTGGTGGTTTATATTACTTATGTAATGTCCGACCTGCACGGAGCTTACGAGCGTTATAAAAGAATGCTCCGTCTGATAGAATTTTCCGGTAATGATACACTTTTTGTTCTTGGCGATATTGTCGACCGTGGCGAGAATCCGGCAGGAATACTTCTTGATATGATGAGCAGAAAAAATGTATATCCATTAATGGGTAATCACGACTGTATGGCGATGTACTTTCTTGAAATAATGAACAGTGAAACGGCAGAACATGATTTCATTAAGCACATGAATGAAGAAGATTCATCGGATTTTTCCTGCTGGCTCTCCTCCGGAGGAAAAACGACGTTCGACAGTTTATGCCGTCTTACAACTGCGGAGCGTGCGGATATACTCAGATATATGCAGGAATTTCCGCTGTATGAGATTGTTAATCTTAACGAAAGAACATTTTTTCTTGTTCATGCAGGTCTGGGAGGATTCCGTCCCGATAAAAAACTCAGCGAGTATACAGCCGAGGAACTCATAATGTCCCGCAACGACCCGAAAACACGTTTTTTCGACGATGATTCCGTATATGTTGTAATGGGACATACTCCTACTCCGCTGATGTGCGGAAAAGCCGTAATTTATCACTGCAACAACAATATATATATCGACTGCGGAGCATACAGTCCGGACGGACGGCTTGCGTGTCTCTGTCTTGATAATATGGAAGAATATTACGTCAGGTAATATATCAGTCATGATTCAGGAGGTGATAAAATGGAAAATAATAATACTCCAAAACAGGTAAAAAGAGGCTTTGTTCCGACTGATGCCAGAGATTTCGGAACACCGGAAAATCTTGAAAAACTCCGTAAATCTGCGGAAGATGTATATTTTCTTGTCAACAGGGGATATTCCATGAAGAACGCTGTTAATTTTGTCGGAAATCACTATCTTCTTTCCGAAAGACAAAGAACCGCCGTGGCACGTTCTGTATCGCCGGAAGAAAGCATAAGAATCCGCATGGAAAAAGAACTCTCCGACAGTGATATTTCAGGAAAAACGCTGTATATAGACGGTTTCAATGCGGTAATAACTCTTGAGATAGCTTATTCAGATTCAATGCTTTTCAAGTGTATGGACGGAACAATCAGGGATATTGCAGGGCTTCGTGGAACTTATCGCCTTATAGATAAAACAGATATGGCAGTAAATGCAATTGCCGAAACCCTTACAAATCTGAATATCGGAAAAGCTGTATTTTATCTTGATGCACCTGTTTCAAATTCGGGCAGACTGAAACAGAAAATCCTTGAAATAATGCAGGGCAGACCTTTTGAAACGGAAGTGTATACAGAAAATTCCGTTGATTCGATTCTTGAAAGCAAAAGTTTTGTTGTCACCGCCGATGCCGTAATTCTTGATAAATGCGGAAGCTGGTACAATCTTACGGACAGGATTATTAAAAATCATATCGGAAATTATAAGTATATTGATATTATGCGAAATCCGCACTGATTAAAATAATATCATTAATTATAAAATATTTTAAATTCAAAAATACTTGCTTTTTTAATAAAACTATGGTATAATTAGTATCGGCTTATTATATCGAAGGAGGCACGGAATGACTGCAAAAGAAGAATTTATTTCAATATATAACGAAAATATCAAACGTGAGGGAGCAGATAAGCTTCTGGAATTTCTCAGGAAATCGGATTTCTTTACAGCTCCGAGCAGTACACGTTATCATGGTTCGTATGAGGGCGGTCTCGTTGAACACAGCGTTAATGTATATCATTGTCTTAAGGATTACCTTACACGCCCCAGAACAAAAGAACTTTATGGAATGAATTATTCCGAGGAAACTATAGCAATAGTCGCTCTGCTCCACGATGTCTGCAAGGTGAATTTCTATACAACGGAAGTCCGGAACAGAAAAAACGACAAAACCGGTCAGTGGGAAAAATACAACGCATATACAATAAACGATACACTTCCCTACGGTCACGGCGAGAAGTCGGTATATATAATATCCGGCTATCTTTACGGAAACGGCAGGCTTACACGTGATGAAGCCTGTGCTATACGCTGGCATATGGGATTTTCAGGTATTGAAGATAAAAATACAATCGGCAAAGCTCTGGAAAAATATCCGCTTGCTTTTGCACTCCATGTTGCAGACATGGAAGCATCATATTTTGTTGAGGGTTCAGACAAATAAAGAAATAAACAATCAGGAGGTTTTTTAATGAACTGGTACGATAACGCCATAATTTATCACATCTATCCGCTTGGATTCTGCGGTGCACCGAAATTCAACGATTTCAGCAACCCTGAAGTAACATATCGTCTCGATAAGGTGCTTGACTGGATTCCGCATCTCAAAGAAATGAACGTTGATGCCGTATATTTCGGCCCTGTATTTGAATCGGTTGAACACGGATACGATACGGTGGATTACAAAAAAATCGACCGCCGTCTCGGTGATAACGATTCATTCCGCTTTATCTGCGACAGACTTCACGAAGCCGGTATAAGAGTTATTCTTGACGGTGTATTCAATCACGTGGGCAGACGTTTTCCGCAGTTTGTTGATATTCAGGAAAAGGGTCAGGGTTCAGGATATTGCGACTGGTTTCAGAATCTCAATTTCGGCGGACAGTCACCGTGCGGTGACCCGTTCTGGTATGAGGGCTGGAACGGTCATTATAATCTTGTTAAACTCAATCTCCGCAATGTCGGAGTCTGCGACCATATCATAGATGCCGTGAACTACTGGATAGAATCTTTCAATATCGACGGTATACGCTTTGATGCGGCAGACTGTATCGATTTCAATTTCTTCAAGAGGATACGTGATTTCTGTAAGGGCAAAAAGCGTGATTTCTGGCTTATGGGCGAAATAATCCACGGCGATTACAATCGCTGGGCAAATCCGGAAATGCTTGACAGCGTCACGAATTACGAGTGTTATAAGGGTATATATTCATCTCATAACGACAAGAATTATTATGAGATAGATTATTCAATAAACCGTCAGTCAGGTGCAAACGGCGGAATCTACCGGAATATAAATCTCTATAATTTCGTTGATAATCATGATGTCAACCGTCTTGCAAGCACTGTGAACAATCCGGCACATCTTCCGCTTATCTATACGCTGATGTATGCAATGCCCGGTATTCCGTCAATCTATTACGGCAGTGAATACGGTATTCAGGGACGAAAGGAAAACAATTCCGATGACGGTCTCCGTCCGTGCCTGCATCTTGCCGATATGACAAAGGAGAATACAGGTCTTTATAAGCATATCGTCAAGCTCGGACGTATTTACAGAGCATATCCGGCATTGAGAACAGGAAATTACGAGAGAATGCAGATTACAAATCAACAGCTTCTTTTCAAGAAAGTTCTCGGCGACCAGACTGTTTATGTTGCTCTCAATCTTGCGGACTATCAGTATGATTTCAATTTCAGAACTCATCTCGGTGCGCTCGTTGATGTAATAGGTGCAAATCAGATAGATGTCAATAACGGAAACGCTCATATCAGTATGCCTCCGTTCTCGGCAATGATAATTGTTTCTGATGATATTGTCAATAATCAGCCTGAAAAGCCGGTTGAAACCAAAACAGAGGAAACAACGGAAGCTGTAATCGGTGCACATTACCGTCACTATAAGGGCGGAGAATATGAAGTAATCGCTCTTGCACGCCACAGCGAGAACAATGAGGAACTCGTTGTCTACAGAAATGTGTCAAATGGTGAGGTATGGGCAAGACCAAAGGCTATTTTCTGCGGAAAAGCAAGCGACGGAACTGTTCTGAGATTTGTAAAACTTTAAGGTTTTATTACAAAAAGGATTCCGGTATATCTGTGAATACCGGACATATTCTGAATTTTACCGGACGCTGTAGCAGATTTTCGGGTCTGCTATGGCGTTCATGTATATCGGGAGGGGGATTTTACGAAAAATCCGATAAAAAAGCTGACATCGTTTCAGACGATAATTCTTGGATTTGTAGGAATAATCATTGTGGGCGCACTTCTTCTTATGCTTCCGTTTGCTTCTCAGGGGGAGGGCTGTGCCGGTTTTGAGGACGCATTGTTCACGGCTACATCAGCCGCCTGTGTAACAGGGCTTATAACTCAGGATACCGCCACATACTGGACAGGATTCGGACAGGCTGTAATACTGATACTGATACAGACAGGCGGATTCGGAGTTGTTACCGTTGCTTCGGCAATGGCCATGATAGCCGGAAGAAAAATCGGACTTATGCAGAGAAGCACAATGCAGGATTCCATATCAGCTCCTCAGGTCGGCGGAATAGTACGTCTGACTTCTTTTGCCATAAAAATAACTCTTGCGGTTGAACTCGCCGGCTGTCTGCTTATGCTTCCGTCGTTTATCAGGGAATTTGGTATCGGAAAAGGAATATGGTATTCTGTTTTTCATTCAGTATCAGCTTTCTGCAATGCCGGATTTGACCTTATGGGAGTGAAACAGCATTTTTCGTCTCTTACGTTTTTTGCAGATGATATTTTAATCAACGTCGTGATAATGCTTCTTATAATTATCGGCGGTCTGGGATTCCTGACATGGGAAGATATAAAAACGCATAAATTCAAGTTCAAAAAATACCGTATGCAGAGCAAAGTCATACTTTCTGTATCGTTGATTATTACTGTTCTTCCGGCGGTATATTACTTCTTTGAATTTGCAGACTGGGATATGCCGGCAGGAAAACGAATTATAACAGCATTATTTCAGGCTGTTACGCCTCGTACTGCCGGATTCAATACGGTAGATTTGAGTCTGCTTGACGGCGGAGGAACTATCATCATGATAGTGCTTATGCTGATAGGCGGTTCTCCGGGGTCTACGGCAGGAGGTATGAAAACTACTACTATAGCGGTTCTTTTTTCGGCGGCGGTATCGGTATTCCGGAAAGAACGGTCGGCTAAATTTTTCGGCAGGCGTATATCAGACGATACCGTAAAGACAGCGGCGGCTGTTCTGCTGATGTATGTGACATTATTCCTGACCGGAGCAGTTGTGATAAGCAATATTGAGAATGTTCCTATACGTTCGTGTCTGTTTGAGACTTCCTCGGCGATAGCTACGGTAGGACTTTCGCTCGGTCTTACTCCGACGCTCGGGACAATATCGCACATACTTCTTATTATTATGATGTTTTTAGGACGTGTGGGAGGACTTACGGTTATATATGCGGCATTGTCGAACAATCACGCAAATGTTTCACGGCTTCCGGAAGAAAAAATAACAGTAGGCTGATGACCTTAAGGAGAAAATTTATGAAATCTATATTATTGATAGGGCTTGGCAGATTCGGAAGACATATCGCCATGAAACTCAATGAACTCGGTCACGAAGTTCTTGCGGTGGACTGTGTTGAGGAACGTGTCCAGAATGTTCTTGATTATGTTACAAATGCACAGATAGGCGATTCAACGAACTATCTTTTTATGCGGTCGCTCGGAGTCCGCAACTTTGATGTATGTATAGTGGCTATCGGTGATAATTTTCAGAGTTCACTTGAAACAACTTCGCTTTTAAGTGAACTCGGAGCGGTAAAAGTGGTATCACGAGCCTCTTCTGATGTTCACGAAAAATTTCTGCTTAAAAACGGTGCAGATGAAGTAATATATCCCGAAAAACAGCTTGCGGTATGGTCGGCGATACGATACAGTTCAAATCATGTATTTGATTATATTGACCTTGACGGCGATTATGCGATATTTGAAATATCCGTTCCTGAAAAATGGGTCGGCAGAACAGTAATACAGGTCGATATCCGCAAGAAATACGGAATCAACATTCTTGCAATCATAACAAATGATATACTCGACCCGAATATAACCGCAAATACAATATTGCGTCCGGAGAATAATCTGCTTGTTCTCGGAACGGAGCAGGCAATTCAGAAATGCTTTAAAATTTAGAAACTGTCAGGATAAAGTCTGCGAATAATAATACAGCTTATGCACATAATATCCGTGCAGGGCTTAATGCCTTAGATTATTCCGCAAATCAGCGGAGAAAGGTTTATATTATGAGCAAGAACAGAACATCACATTCTACCGGAAATTATTCAGACAGCAAGTCAAAGAATAATTATTCAGACAGCGTACAGCATGAATCGGGCGACAAGCAGACTAAAACTTCTCAGAGTTATAAAAATTCTGAAGATTCTTTCAAGGACTGAGATTATATCAGATAAAAAACTCCCGTGCAAAGCGGGAGCTTTTTATGTGAAAACGGCTTATGAGTTCATATAATCGCATATTCCGTTGAAAAGTGTCATGGCGACTTTTTCCTGATATTCTTCGGTATTCAGAAGGGACGCTTCCTCCGGATTTGACAGGAATCCGCATTCCGCCATAACAGTAGGATTATTGCTGAAATAGCAGAGAAACAGTTCTTTTCCGCAGAGTTTTATTTCACGTTTGTTTTCAGGCTGGAGATTTTCGGAAAAACTTTTCTGTAAAGCCTGTGCAAGAGATTCGCTTTTTGAATTTGTTGCAGAATAAAACATCTGCGCACCGTTGTATACGGGGTCATTGAATTGATTCTGATGAATTGATATACATATGGCGTTATCGTATTTATTGAAAAGTTTAAGTCTGTTGTCCATGTCGGAGCTTTTCTGAGCTGCCATACCCTCTATGCCCTTGTCATGAATTGACATATCTGTATCCCGTGTGACTTCAACCTGATAGCCGGATATAAGAAGCAGGTCACGGAGACGCTGTAAAATGCTTAGATTTATTCCTTTTTCGGGTACGCCCTCAACAGATACACAGCCACCGTCAAATCCGCCGTGACCCGCATCAAGAATAATAATAGGAGTTTCTTCCTCAAACGGAGAACCGGAAACCGGAATCACATCGAATTTTTTCTGAATCACAGAACCGCCGGCAATTACGGCAGCAATACAGCTTATAAATACAGCACCGATAATTATTTTTCGTTTAGCATATTTCATATAAGATACTCCTTGCGGTTTTTTATTAATATATGCTTGACTGATTAAAAAAATTCTCCGGTATTCTGTTAAATACCGGAGAATTTTGGTATATGTTCTTATATATTATTCCATGACGGAGTACCGCCTGTTGAAGAAACGGCGTAGTATACAAGAATTTTTGAAGCGTCGGTAGCATCAATTTTTTTATCATAATTGACATCGGCAGAGAGAGTCTGGCGGTTGTCAAGACCTGATGTCATACCTGTTGACAAACGGGAATACGCCACCAGAACAGCCGAGGCATCGGAAGCATCAATTTTTCCGTCATTGTCAATATCTCCGAGAGTATATTCATCATTCGGCTGAGATACGGCGGTTGTGGTCGGTGCTGTAGTTACCGCCGGAATTTCGGTTGATGTCACCGGCGAAGTCGAAATCGGTTCGGGACTGACCGTTATTGTAACCAGAATATCAAGGTTTCCGGAACAATGTGCCGTGAGTGTAACAGTTCCCTCTTTATACAGTTTTATGACTGAATTGTCAACGCATTGAGCCACATTATAGTCTGATGATTCAACCCAGTATATCTGCGGAACAACGCCGTCCGGAGAAATAATATTAAGTTTAAATTCATTTCCGGCATACAGAACGGAACTGTCAGGAACTTCAATAAATGCCTGTTTAGTAGATTCAGAAGCAGAAGCGGTGGTGGTTTCTGGTTTTGTAGCAACAGTTGTGGGGATTGTAGTGATTTCCGGTTCAGCGGTGATTGTCGTGGGGATTGTGGTGGTAGTCGGTTCAGCGGTGGTTGTTGTGGGGATTGT
>CAMWYX010000014.1 GCA_947178575.1 uncultured Ruminococcus sp.
CTCAAAATTTTATCTGAAATTATGTTAAAATATCACAAATATCAATTGATTCATCAAAAAACAGTTCACGGAAAATATTCAGACTTTCCATGAACTGCTTTATATTATTTTTTCTTTTTAGTTTCGGGCTTCACAATAAGCACGGTATTATTACTTATATTAAATCCTGATAAATTTTCCACAAACCGGCTGAACTTTGAATAGCCATAAGTTTTTACATCAAAATCAGGAATCTTTGCACACAGCTGTTTTTTTAATTCTCCGAGATTATAACCCTTTGAACCGTTAGACGAGACAATCGCCGTGAGAATCCCAGTAACTTTTTTCAAATCGGTTTCTTCTGATTTCTGTGATACAAAAATACTGCTTCCGCACTGCCGGAATTTAAGGCAGTCAAAATCTTTCAGAAACTGCGAGAATTTAGAATACCCATAATTTCTCACATCAAAATCGGGATATCTTCCCTGCAAACGGCTTCCGAGTTCGCCTATATTTATTTCTTCCTGCAAATTGGCGTTTTCCGCTATAATACGTATGATTGCTGATTCAAGCGTTTTCAGTTCAACTTTATCCACATCGTTTGACTGGACTTCTTCTTCCGCAAGAATTTCAAGATATTTAAAAGCATTGCACGCCGCACTGAACGGTTTCGGAGTTTTTTTCTCTCCCATTCCTATGACGTGTTTTCCGGATTCTCTTAAGCGTATTGCAAGGCGTGTGAAATCGCTGTCACTTGAAACAAGACAGAATCCGTCAACATTGTTTGAATAAAGAATATCCATCGCATCGATTATCATAGCCGAATCGGTAGAATTTTTACCCGTGGTATAGCTGTACTGCTGAACGGGCGTGATAGCGTTATCAAGAGCCATATTTTTCCAGCCGGCAAGATTGGAACGTGACCAGTCGCCGTAAACTCTTTTATACGTAACGATTCCGTAATTTGAAAGTTCGTCGAGAATATTTTTTATATATTTTGCCGCCACGTTATCTGCATCAATCAGGACGGCGTATTTCATTTCTGTTTCCATAACTCACCTCTTTTTCCTTATCTCAGGCAATTCATCATACATTGCTTCAAAAAGTTCATATAGAAATTGTATATCATCAATATTTTCAACTTCAAGCATTTCCTTTGCGCCCTTATACGGAATAACTTTCAGCACGTCCTGCATATGCGAAACTGCTGAATCAATAGATTTCACAAGAAATCTGTTATCATATATACCTCCGATAACTTTTCCCCTGTAATATAGGACATACTCACCCATCATTTTTCGGCTCGATACTTCCAATGATGAAAGACTATCCATTATAAAATCGTGATATTCTCTGCTTGAAGCCATAAAATTCTCCTGAAATCTACTGAATATAAAGAAAAAAATCCCGAAACATATGCTTCGGGATTCAAATAATACCAAGGTTATTACCCCAGTACTCATGGAGCGGATTACGAGGCTCGAACTCGCTACCTCCACCTTGGCAAGGTGGCGCTCTACCAGATGAGCTAAATCCGCAGTAAAGTGCCTCCGGTCGGAATCGAACCAACGACACGGGGATTTTCAGTCCCCTGCTCTACCGACTGAGCTACAGAGGCATAAAATGGCGACCCGGATGAGGCTCGAACTCACGACCTCTAGCGTGACAGGCTAGCGTTCTAACCAACTGAACTACCGGGCCATTATGGTGGGGACTACAGGGCTCGAACCTGTGACCCTCTGCTTGTAAGGCAGATGCTCTCCCAGCTGAGCTAAACCCCCACATAGCCATTTTATTCATGTCGTTCGGTTTTGTTCTGTCCCCCGACGACTATTATATTATATCACAACTTTTTCGATTTGTCAAGGCTTTTTTGAAAATTTTTCAAAAAAATTTTTAGACCTGATTTTTCCCAAAAAATCGGCATTATCTGATATTGAGATTGCCGATTTTCGAGAAAATAATATTATTTTTTATATTTAACTAAAAATTTCTGCTTCTTCAAATATAATCGACTCATAAATCTCATTAAGTTCGTCAGCATTTTTGCCCACAATCATGCTTTTATATTCAGGAAGTAGAAAATCAATATTATTTTTCCACTGTTCACTCTCAATTTCCTCGTCATACATTATAGAAAGTAAAACAGTATACAGAAACTCATCAAAATTCCTGCCGATAATATCGGGATTGTCATAGCAGTCATTGAAATACAGTACAACAGACGGCTCGCTTATATTATCTTCATACAAAAAGCAGTACTTATCGCCGTTTCCCCATATTCCAAACGGGATAAGCCTATATTTTCCGTCAAGTTCCTCATTATTGTACTCTTTTCTGTACTTCAAATACTCGTTCAGTTCCTCAATTGCGTTCGGAATATCCTCAAAGAAAAGCGGTTCGCAGTCGCATGAAAGCATCAGAAATGCTTTTGGGTCATTGAGATAACGCTCCCTATTTTCATTGAATTTCTTATTTCCGGCTTCTATCCATTCCATAGCACCTGTTTCATAGATTTCATGAAACTTTTCCGGAAATTTCACATCAAGATTTTTTTCAAGTTCAGATAAAGTCATACAATTCTCCTTTATATAATAATCAGCCGCAGACTTCTCCACGGCTGAATAAATTTTAATCAATTAACCTTTAAGTTCAACACGACGGATTTTACCGCTGATAGTCTTTGGCAGTTCGTCACGGAACTCAACAATACGGGGGTATTTGTAAGGAGCAGTATGCTTCTTGACATACTCCTGAATTTCCTTTTTAAGTTCTTCCGTACCCTCAGTACCCTTTACAAGCACAATAGAAGCCTTTACAACCTGACCACGAACAGGGTCGGGAGCAGCACTTACACCGCATTCCAGAACATATGGCAGTTCCATGATAACGCTTTCAATCTCGAATGGTCCTATACGATAGCCGGAAGATTTTATAACATCGTCAACACGTCCGACATACCAGTAATAACCGTCCTCGTCTTTCCACGCCGTATCACCTGTATGATAAATTCCGTCGCTCCATGCCTCTTTTGTTTTTTCCTCGTCTTTATAGTATCCGAGGAAAAGTCCGGGAGGAGTATTTTTATCCGTGCGGATAATGATTTCACCTGTTTCGCCCGGCTTCACGGAATTGCCGTCAGAATCAACAATATCAACATCATACTGAACATTAGGCTTACCCATTGAACCAGGTCGAGCCGTCATTCCGACGAAATTTCCGATAACAAGAGTTGTTTCGGTCTGACCGAATCCCTCCATAAGCTTTACGCCTGTGGCTTTCAGGAACTGATTATAAACTTCCGGATTAAGAGCCTCGCCGGCAACGGTAGCGTATTTTATACTGCTGAGGTCGTATTTTGACAAATCCTCTTTAATAAAAAATCTGAACATAGTCGGCGGAGCACAGAATGTAGTAATTCCGTACTTCTTGAACATCGGCAGAATCTTATCGGCGTGGAAACGCTCAAAATCGTACACGAAAATACAGGTTTCGCTGAGCCACTGACCATACAGTTTACCCCAGAGAGCCTTTCCCCAGCCGGTATCGGAAATTGTAAGATGAATGCCGTTCGGGTCAACATTGTGCCAGTAACGTGCGGTAACAAAATGTCCGAGGGCATACAGATGACTGTGTGATGCAATTTTCGGATATCCGGTTGTACCTGATGTAAAATACATCAGATTTGTTTCATGACCGCATGAAAGCTCTTTCGGGTCTGTAGGACGTTCAAACACATCACTACAGCCCTTTATGCCCTCATCGAAATTGAACCAGCCGTCACGTTCACCCTTAACAATCATTTTAGTGATGTTCATACCGCTTTCTTCGACGGCAAGGTCAACCTGATGTGCAACATCGCCGTCGGCGGTGCAGACGATAGCCTTGACATCGGCGGCTTTGAATCTGTAAGTAAAATCGTGCTGTACAAGCTGATTAGTCGCAGGAATAACAATTGCTCCGATTTTATGCAGGGCAAGGATAGAGAACCAGAACTGATAATGTCTTTTAAGAACAAGCATTACCTTGTCTCCTTTTCTGATTCCCATAGAACGGAAATAATTCGCTGTCATATTTGAATATTTCTTTATATCTGCAAATGTGAACTTTTTATCGTTCATATCATTATCTACATATATGAGAGCGGTCTTGTCCGGATTTTTGGAAGCAAGAACATCAACGACATCGAAGCCGAAATTGAACGTTTCCACATTCTTGAAACGGATATTTTTCATTGCGCCGTTTTCATCTGTTTCGACTTCAACGAACTTGTCCGCAACGGGATTTTCGACTTTTGCGAGGTCGAAGTTTGTAACTCCGGGGAGTATAACCGGTTCTATATGCTGAATAACTCTCTGAGGCTGATTTGTTCCAAAAACAACGGCATAGAATTTACATTCCTTACCGCCGACAGCCCATTCGTCGTGTTTTTCGGAGCTGTCGTAATAAATCGAATCGCCCTCGTTGAGTATTTCTACATTATCGCCGACCTGAACTTTAAGCTGACCGCTTACGACGATATCCATTTCCTGACCCTCATGTGTATGCGGGTGAGGAACTCTGTATTTTTCGTCTACATAAGGTATGGTAACGAGGAACGGCTCGCCTATTTTGTTCCGGAAATTCGGTGCAAGACGCATATAACTAACGCCCTTTCTTCTTGCGATTGGCAGACCGTCACCTGCTCTTGTCAGGTCGTAACTATTGATATGCGGTGATTCACCGTCCATGAGGTCTGTAATATCAACACCGCAGATATTTGCGAACTTATAAATAAAAGTGAAGCTGAAATCCTTTGCTCCTCCCTCGTATGCAAGGTATTCATAAGTGGAAACACCGCATTTTTCAGCCATTTCTTCGGGAGTGAAGCCCACTGATTCACGGGTCAGTCTGATTCGCTCTGCCACCTCTTTTATTTTAAATTCGGGATTCATATTATTCATTGTCAGCTTTCTCCTTTCTCCTCCGGCAAGGAAAACCGACATCAATGGCGTTCTTACCGCAGGTCACTAAAACGGTAGAATCTTTGACCCGGCACATCAAGTGCAGAAGTCACCGTTTTCAGCTTATACAAGGTTAATTATATCATGTCTGCACTATTTTGTCAATAACTGTTAAAAAAATTTCAGTAAAGACTAATATATAAAAAATCAATATATATTCTTAAATAAACAACTCAATTACATTAGTGTTACAGAATCATTTTTAATACTTAATGTATAATTTACTTTTGTGCAAAATGTAGAAAAATGTTGTGCAAAACGCTGAAACTAATAAAAAACACTTTATTTTTCAGTTAAAATATGGTAAAATTAAGACAACTTAAGAGAACCGTTTGAATATCGGTTTAACCGTGTGTATATTAACTTTATCGCAATACGGAGGTGTTGCTTTATGATGAACTGTATCAAAAATACATTAAAAAAAATTATGAGCTTTATGACTGCTGCCACTATGATATTCGCAATCTCAGCATTTCCGCAGAATACTTCCGAAGCGGCACAGATTCCGGAAACAAATCTCAAGGAAATGGCAAACGAACTCGCTTTTCTTGTAAATGAGTTCCGTGCCGAGAACGGTCTCAATCCGATATATGTTGTTCCGTATATGAGCGATATGGCTGCTGTACGTGCAAGGGAATGTATTGCCGATTTCAGCCATTTAAGACCGGACGGCTCAAAGTTCTCCACAATAATTGACCGTTCAATCGTTCCGTACAGCGTGGCTTTTGAAAATATCGCAGCCGGTCTGGAAACACCGGCAGAAACACTTGAACAATGGAAAAGTTCAGAAAAACACGTCGGTGTTCTCCTCAGACCCGATGTCACACATATGGGTGTCGGTGTGGGATATGAAGAAAACAGCATATATGAGTGGTACTGGGAACAGAATTTCGTTATATGCGAAGAAGATATTCAGGGTCAGTATATTCCCACCAGATACGATATAACTCCGCAGGCGGAGGGCGATATTACAGGCGATGCGGTTGTTGATTCTTACGATTATATCGCACTTGCCGATTATATTTATAAGAAAAAAAATAATATACCGGTTTACCTCAATGATGCCCAGCTTGAAACAGCTGACTGTTTCCGTGACGGTTTAATCACAGAATCCGATGCAAAAGTAATGGTCAGGTATATTCTCGGCGAATACACTACATTGCCTTTCGTATTCTGATTTATTTAATGTCAACTCCTCTTTCATATTTTACCTCTTTTTCAAGAAAAAGCACTGCCTGTAAATGAATACAAGCAGTGCTTTTTTATTTTAATGATTAAGAAATATTTCATCATATTAAACTTAAAGTATAAACAATCCTGATTTATCCCACAGAAAAAACATTGAAAATATACATGACGTATTTTTAAGGGATAAATCTTGTTTTTTAGGGTGTAAAACGCCTGAAATAAATGCTATAATCTAATCATAGAAAAGAACATAACACGATTGAAATAAATCTTGAATAAAACGTGAAATTCTCAGAGGTGCTTAATATGATGACTGATACAATGAACATGATAAAGAAAATATTCAGTTTTGCAACTGCAATGATGCTTGCTTTAATTGCTGTTTGTATTCCAAGTTCCAATGCTTCCGAGGAACTCAATGTTGAGGCTTCAATCAATGAAATGGCAGAACTTATCAACGATGCAAGAAAAGCAAACGGTCTCAACGAAGTTTATGTTCTTCCGTATCTTAATGAAGTTGCTGAAATCAGAGCTATCGAAACAGCAATCGATTACAATCATATCCGCAGAGACGGATTTAATTTTGCTTCAGCTATCGACACTTCAGTTGTTGATTTCAAATTCGCAGCAGAAAACATCTCCGCAGGAAGTGAAACAGCAGAAGAAACATTCGCAGTATGGCAGTCAGATGAAAACAGCATCGCAAAAATCATGAATGAGAATGCTACACATATCGGAGTAGGCGTTGTTTATGATGAAGAATCAGAATACGGCTACTACTGGCAGACCACAATCATCGCAACAGAACAGCACTTCGCAGATGAATATATTCCCGGCACATCAGAAGAAACATCTCTTACTGAGGGTGACATTACAGGCGACGGAATCGTAGATACATATGACTACATCGCACTTGCAGGCTACATCACAAAGACTTCACGTGGAATTTCTGTAAACTTCACACAGGAACAGCTTAAAAAAGCTGACTGCTTCAGTGACGGAATGATTACAGAAGCTGACGCAAAGATAATGGCAGGATTCCTCCTCGGGGAATATACATCACTCCCGTTTGTATTCTGATACAGCGTTATTAAAAATTGATAACTTACCACCTACCTTTAATATACACACCAGAAAGTCCGCCAGTCAGGCGGACTTTCTGACGTTCAGGAAAAAATAATCCTGAAAATATTATTTATTAAGATTATAAGAATTGCTCTTGATATGCTTTCCGATTATCTCAGATACATCACTGATTGCCATAAATGCAGAGTAGTCATCATTGCTTACAATCTTGCGTAGAGTAGGTATCTCGATACGGGTTACCACACAGTAAAGAACTATCTTTTCGCCGGAAATAAGTCCGCTTCCCTCCATAAGCGTAACAGTTCTGCCAAGCGTATTATAAATATCGCCGGCTATTTCCCTGCCCTGATTGGTGATTATCATTACTGCTTTTCCCTGCTGCATACCGGTATTGACAAAATCCTCTATTTTTGAAACAATAAAATAAGTCAGCAGACTGTACAACGCACGGTCAAGACCGAAAAGCGTTCCTGCTGTAAGATAAATCAGAACATTGCAGAACAGAACAATCTGTCCTACCGAAAAGTTAAATTTCCGGCTTACCATAACGGCAACGGCTTCTGTTCCGTCAAGACAACCGCCGTTAAGCAGAACCAATCCTACGCCGAATCCGAGCAGAACACCTCCGAACACAGTAGCAAGAAGTTTATCGTCAGTGACATGATATTCTGTTTTCCCGAAAAATGTCAGTGCAGCAGAAAACACCGCCATAGCGGTAAGTGAACGGAATACAAAAGCACGTGCAAGTTTTTTTCCACCGATAAATACAAGCGGAAGATTAAGAACAAGTGTCATAACACTAAGAGGAACAGGCGTTTTTGCACTGACTATCATTGCAATACCTACCATGCCCCCGTCCATAATAAGTGCAGGAATAAGTATTTGTTCCAGAGCAAAAGCAGCCACAACTGCACCCACTATAATCATCAGATAGTTCATAATCTGATGTGTTACTTTATTCTGTAATTTTTTCAATTTCTTTACCTCCTTCTTAAATTTTAACGATATTATAAATATTCTTATTATATTGATTATATCAGAATATTTTTAATTTGTCAATCATTACTCCCCAAAACGACAGAAATATAACTTAAGCATTAATTTTTTTTAGTATTGCAGTTTCAGAAATAATGTGGTATAATATGCATATTGATATATCAAATATAAGACAAAGGAGATTTTTTATGATAATTCTTGATGAATTAAGAGTTGAAATGACCGGCTACCGCAAAGAAATTGAGGAGCTTTCCGATGTTCTCAGCATAAATGAGGCAAAAGAACGCATTGAAGCCCTCAGTGCGGAAACCGCAAAGGACGGATTCTGGGACGACCTTGAAAATTCCCAGAAAGTTTTACAGGAAACAAAGGCTCTTGAGCGGAAAATAGAAAAATTCAACAAGCTCCGTGACAAACTGGAGGATATAATAACGCTTATCGAACTTTCCATTGAGGAAGATGATGAAAGTTCGGTTGAGGAAATAACAGCCGAAGCCGATGATTTCAAGAAAAAACTTGAAGAGGAAAAACTTTCCACACTTCTTAACGGTGAATATGACAATTCAAACGCTATTCTCACGTTTCATGCCGGAGCAGGCGGAACAGAGGCTCAGGACTGGGCTGAAATGCTTTACCGTATGTATAACCGCTGGGCTGAACGCCATGATTACAAAGTAACGCTGATTGACTACCTCGACGGCGACGAAGCCGGAATGAAATCCGCATCACTTCTTATTGAGGGCGAAAATGCATACGGCTATATGAAATCTGAATCGGGAGTTCACAGACTTGTGCGTATATCGCCGTTTGATTCATCGGGTCGCCGTCACACATCATTTGCGGCACTCGAAGTAATGCCGGAAATCGATGATTCAATCGAGGTTGAAATCCGTGACGAAGATATTGAAATGGAAGTTTACCGTTCAAGCGGTGCAGGCGGTCAGAAAGTAAATAAAACAAGTTCGGCTGTACGTCTGATTCACAAGCCAACCGGAATAGTCGTATCATGCCAGACACAGCGAAGCCAGTATCAGAACAAGGATTATGCGATGAAAATGCTCCGTTCCAAACTGGTGGAAATAAAAGAACGTGAACATCTTGAAAAAATCGAGGACATAAAAGGCATACAGCGTGAAATTGCATGGGGTTCACAGATACGCTCATATGTTTTCATGCCGTACACTCTTGTAAAAGATACACGCACCGGATTTGAAAACGGCAATATTCAGGCTGTCATGGACGGCGATATAGACGGATTCATCAATGCATATCTTAAATCGCTGTCTCACGGAACGCTGAAATAATCAGATTATTAAAAAATAACGGTGATATGATATGAAAAGAATAATTTCATTTATATTCGCACTTACAATCGTTTCGGGAGTATTGACCGGCTGTGCTGATTTTGAATTTGATTTATACGACGCATCTCCCGAACAGTCATATAATTCATATTCCGGAGAAAATACGGAATCTCCGGAATCCCAGCCGGAAACCGAAATTCAGACGGAAAACAATTCAGAAATCACATCTGAAGAAATACCGGAAGAAACTTCCGGTATTGTATCTGAAAATGTACCGGAGGAAAATTCGGAAAAATCATCGGCTTTCAATGACTATGACGATGAGACTTACGTCGAATACTATTTCCGCACCGAATCACAGCTTGACCAGCATTTCAGCAAGCACGGCGGTGAATTTGAGGACTGGTTCGGATATGATACTGCAGAGGATTATGAAAAAGGTGCAAGCGATGTTATAAATAATCCTGACGCACTTTATAAAACCGAAGCCGAGGACGGCGACGGTGTGTATTATCTCGAAGATACAAACGAGTTCGTAATACTTTCGACTGACGGATATATCAGGACGTATTTCCGCCCGACCGCCGGAATAGACTATTTTAACAGGCAGTAAAATATCAACGGAGGATTTTTTTATGAATAATCGTCTGCCATATCTTCGGGAGAAAACGTCAAGACTTACATCTTCCTCCGGAGTCTATATCATGAAAAACAAAGAATCCGATATTATATATATCGGCAAGGCAAAGAATCTTAAAAGACGTGTTTCAGGCTATTTCCGTGAGAATCCGAATCATCTGCCGAAAGTCGCCGCAATGGTATCAAATGTATATGATTATGATTTCATAGTCACCGACAGCGAATTTGAAGCCCTTGTGCTTGAATGCAGTCTGATAAAACAGCATAAACCGAAGTATAATATTCTGCTGAAAGATGATAAAGGATATTCGTATATACGCATATCAGATGACGAATATCCACGTATTACTGCGGAAAATACAAACACGGCAGGCGGAAGATACCTCGGACCTTATACAAGTTCATATATCACAAGGGAAGCCGTAAACGAAACAAACCGTGTATTTATGCTACCGACGTGCCGGAAATGTTTCCCCCGTGATTTCGGGCGTGAACGTCCGTGTCTGAATTATCACATAAAAAACTGTATGGGCGTATGCCGTGGAAAAATAAGTTCCGCAGAATATGGCAGAATCATAAATGATGCCGTTGATTTTATCCGCTCCGGAAGTGCATCGTCAGTTGAACGCATGGAAAAGGAAATGATTGAAGCTTCCGAAAAACTGGATTTTGAAAAGGCGGCGGTTCTGCGTGACAGAATATCGGCAGTAAAAAAAGCCTCTGAAAAACAAAAAGTAGTCAACAGCGGAGTTGAATCCGCAGATGTCATAGGAACGGCAGAATACAACGGAGGAATATATATTTCCGTACTGATGTACCGTGGAAACAGACTTTACGACAAGGCGGTATTTGATATTGAAAAATCAGAGCCGGACAAAGATATTCTCAATACTTTTATGGTGCAGTTCTATCATGGCAGAAAAGATATTCCGAAAATTATAGCGGTTGAATATATTCCCGATGAAATTGAACTTATAGAAAAACTTGTAAATTCAGATACCGGATACAGAGTAAGTATACACCAGCCACAGCGTGGACGATTACTCGAACTCGTAAAGCTCGCAAAAAATAATTCCGCAGAGTACGCCGCACTCCGGAACAGCCGTACCGGCAAGGAAGTAATTGCACTTGAACAGCTCGGAAAGATTCTCGGACTTCCGAAGCCTCCGGAATATATAGAAGCATATGATATTTCAAATCTGTCATCTGAATCAATGGTCGCCGGAATGATTGTATTTGAAAACGGCAGACCGCTGAAAAAAGCATATAAAAAATTCACCATTAAAGAACAGCTTAATCAGAACGATTACGGAAGTATGCGTGAAGTGCTTGAACGCCGTCTCCGCCATATTGCGGACAATGACGGAGACGAACACTTCCGGCGCATTCCCGACCTCATACTGCTTGACGGCGGAACAGGTCATGTTCATGCGGTTCAGCCGGTACTGAAAAAATTCGGGCTTGATATTCCGCTTTTCGGAATGGTAAAGGATAACAGACACCGAACACGTGCAATATCGGACGGCGGAAAAGAAATCCAGATAAACAGCGTGCAGTCCGCATTTAATCTTGTAACACGTATTCAGGACGAAGTACACCGATTTTCAGTAAGTTTCATGCACAGCCGGCACAGGAAAAAAACATACAGTTCCGAACTTATCACGGTAAAGGGAATAGGAGAGAAAAAAGCGGCAAAAATCATGATTAAGTACAAGACAAAAGCAAATCTGCTGAACGCATCTCCGGAGGAACTCGCCGTCACGGCAGGAGTAAATATCGAAACCGCCCGTAAACTCTGGGAAGTCATACAGTCCATGTGAAAGTGCTTATTTATATTCTATAAATATATATTTTTTTGTTCAATCTTCTGAAAATTGCATAAGGTACTTGATTTTACAGAAAAAGGTGGTAAAATATAATTAGCACTCATAATATGAGAGTGCTAATCAACGTAATTTTTTACAGGAGGTAATTTTTATGAATATCAAACCTTTACAGGACAGAGTTGTCGTAAAAATGGCTGAGGCTGAGGAGACAACAAAAAGCGGAATCATTCTTTCCGGTTCGGCTAAAGAAAAGCCGGAGGTAGCCGTAGTCGTTGAGGTCGGCCCGGGAACTTCCGAAGTAAAAATGGAAGTCAAAAAGAATGATAAGGTTCTCATTTCCAAGTATTCGGGAACTAACGTGAAGCTTGAGGGCGAAGAATACATCATTGTACGCATGGAAGATATTCTCGCTGTCGTTGACTGAGCATAACAAAATTACAATTAAAGGAGATTTGATTTATCATGGCTAAAGATATTAAATACGGCGAAGATGCAAGAAAATCACTTCAGGCAGGTATTGACAAGCTTGCTGATACTGTAAGAATCACAATGGGTCCTAAGGGAAGAAACGTTGTTCTTGACAAGAAGTTCGGCGCACCCCTTATCACAAATGACGGCGTTACTATCGCAAAGGATATTGAACTCGCCGACGCTTTCGAGAATATGGGCGCACAGCTCGTAAAGGAAGTCGCAACAAAGACAAACGATGCCGCCGGAGACGGTACTACTACAGCTACTCTCCTCGCACAGAGCATTGTCCGTGAGGGTATGAAGAATATCGCTGCCGGAGCTAATCCGATGGTTCTGAAAAAGGGTATCGCAAAGGCTGTTGATACTGCTGTAAAGGCTATCGTTGCAAATTCAAAGGCTGTTGAGGGTTCTGAGGATATCGCAAGAGTAGGCACTGTATCATCTGCCGATGAATCTGTAGGAAAGCTCATCGCAGAAGCTATGGAAAAAGTAACCGCAGACGGCGTTATCACTATCGAGGAAAGCAAGACAGCCGAAACATACAGCGAAGTTGTTGAGGGTATGCAGTTCGACCGTGGATATATTTCGCCGTATATGGTAACCGATACAGACAAGATGGAAGCAGTTTATGATGATGCGTTCATTCTCATCACAGACAAGAAAATTTCTTCAATTCAGGAAATCCTCCCGCTTCTGGAGCAGATTGTAAAAATGGGCAAGAAACTTGTTATTATTGCTGAAGATGTTGAGGGCGAAGCTCTTACAACAATTATACTCAACAATCTCCGTGGAACTTTCAAGGTTGCAGCAGTAAAAGCTCCGGGATTCGGCGACAGACGCAAGGAAATGCTCAAAGATATTGCTGTTCTTACAGGCGGTGAAGTTATCACAAGCGAACTCGGACTCGAACTTTCCGAAACCACAGTTGACCAGCTCGGTATGGCAAAACAGGTTGTTATCCAGAAAGAAAATACAATCATTGTTGACGGAGCAGGCGATTCAGATGCTATCAAGTCAAGAGTTGCACAGATTCGTGCATCTATCGAGACAACAACATCTGATTTTGACCGTGAAAAGCTTCAGGAAAGACTTGCAAAGCTTGCAGGCGGTGTAGCAGTTATCAAAGTCGGTGCAGCTACAGAAATCGAGATGAAAGAAAAGAAACTCCGCATCGAAGATGCTCTTGCAGCTACAAAGGCAGCCGTTGAAGAGGGTATCGTTGCCGGAGGCGGTACAGCATTCATCAATGCAATTCCGGCTGTTGATAAGCTCCTCCCGTCACTTGACGGCGACGAAAAGACAGGTGCAAAAATCATTCTCAAGGCACTTGAAGCTCCTGTACGTCAGATTGCAGAAAATGCAGGTCTTGAGGGCAGTGTAATCGTTGACAAGATTCGCCGTTCACGCAAGGTAGGCTACGGATTCGACGCATACAACGAAGTATATACAGATATGATTCCAGCAGGAATCGTTGACCCGACAAAGGTAACACGTTCTGCACTCCAGAATGCAGCATCTGTTGCAGCAATGGTACTCACAACAGAAAGTCTCGTTGCAGATATTCCGGAAGAAAATCCTGCTCCGGCAATGCCTGCCGGCGGTATGGGCGGAATGTATTAATGGATTAAATAAAAATCCGTCTGAATAAATTATATCCCCTTTGGAAACAAAGGGGATTTTTTTCATATTGCAACAAATTCCGGCATATCATTTCATGAGGTGATATTATGGAAGAATATGTCGTGGCTCTTGCCGGAAATCCCAATGTCGGCAAATCAACAGTTTTCAATGCTCTTACCGGACTGAAACAGCATACCGGAAACTGGTCAGGCAAAACTGTGGAATGTGCCGAGGGACATTTTGAATATAACGGAACTAAATTCACACTTGCGGATATTCCCGGAATGTATTCATTGACTTCTGCATCGGCAGAGGAAAAGACAGCGGCAGAATTTATAACTTCCCGTAAAGCAGACGGGGCTGTTGTGGTCTGCGATGCCTCATGCCTTGAAAGAAATCTATATCTTGCATTGCAGATAATAGAATATATGCCGAAAACCATAGTATGTGTCAATCTTATAGACGAAGCCGAAAAAAAGGGAATAACTATAAACCGTGATAAATTGTCCGAACTGCTGGGAGTTCCTGTAGTTCTGACTTCCGCACGTAATAATACGGGACTTGATGAACTTTGCAGTACTCTGTCAGATGTTATGAATGCAGATATTCCGGAGCAGGATTGTAAATCGGCTGAAAATAATTCCGGTGACAACTGCGGAAACAATACGGAAAAACTCTTGCAGGAAGCCGGACGTATCGCCGGTGAATCCGTGACATTCAGCAATACAGACCCGCATAAACGTGACAGAAAGCTTGACCATATATTTCTTAAACCCACAACCGGAATACCGGTAATGCTGATTCTTTTCGGGCTTATTATGTGGATTACCACTGTGGGGTCAAATTATCCGTCACAGCTTCTGAGTTCTATATTATTTGGTATCGGGGATATTCTTTCGGAACGGCTTCTCGATTCCGGTGCACCGGAATGGCTGGAAAGTCTGCTGATACAGGGAATATATAAGGTTCTTGCGTGGGTAGTATCGGTTATGTTTCCGCCGATGGCGATATTTTTCCCAATGTTCACACTGCTTGAAGATATCGGCTATCTTCCCCGACTTGCATTCAATCTTGACAGATGTTTCAAATGTGCCGGAGCGTGCGGAAAACAGGGAATCACTATGGCTATGGGACTCGGCTGTAATGCCTGCGGAGTTACCGGTTGCAGAATAATCAACAGTCCACGGGAACGTCTTATAGCTGTTATCACAAACTGCTTTGTACCGTGCAACGGACGATTCCCGACTATTATCGCAGTAATTGCCATGTTCTTTGTTGTTTCCGGAGGATTTTTCGGTTCGGTTCTTTCCGGAGCTGTTCTGCTTTCGGTAATACTTCTCGGAGTAATTATGACGCTTTTAATATCGTTTCTGCTGTCAAAGACGATTTTAAGAGGTCAGCCGTCCTCGTACATACTGGAACTACCGCCGTACCGTATGCCTCAAATTGGTAAAATACTTATACGCTCGCTTCTTGACAGAACTATATTTGTACTCGGCAGAGCCTGTACAGCTGCTGCTCCATGCGGTCTTCTGATATGGATTGCTGCGAATATAACCATTTCGGGAGAATCAATACTTGCACACATATCCGGATTCTTAGACCCTTTCGGACATCTTATGGGACTGGACGGCGTTATACTCATGGCATTTATATTCGGATTTCCGGCAAATGAAATTGTGATTCCGATAATTTTAATGGCATATCTTGCAAAGGGAAGCCTTGTAGAATACAGTAACACACGTGAATTATACGGACTGCTCACCGCAAACGGCTGGACGCTCTGCACGGCAATATGTATGGTAATATTCACGCTTTTTCATTTCCCGTGTGCCACAACCTGCATGACGATAAAAAAAGAGACCGGCAGTCTGAAATATACGCTTCTGAGCATAATTCTTCCGACATCTGTCGGAATTGTACTCTGTATAACTGTCAATCTCTTATTTAATATTTTTACATGATATTTTTATGATTTGTCTCCCATAAGACGGGCAAAATAAAGCTCTGAATATTCTTTGTATTCACGGCGGAAAGTTTCGTCATTCTCTTTGACATCGCTAAGATATGCGTGAATATTTGTTTTCTCGTCTGTTTCAATAAGACAGCCGGCGATATTTGAACAGTGGTCGGAAATACGTTCAAGATTGGTAAGAATATCCTGAAAGATATATCCCAGTTCGACAGTACATTCATCATTCTGCAGACGGCGGATATGACGGTTTTTAAGTTCTGTGCTGAGATTATCGACAACTTCCTCAAGGGGTTCTACACGGTGTGCAGCGGAAAGGTCATCACGCAGATATGCAACGAATGCGATTTCGATATTTTCCTTTATGGCATCGGTAATGACCAATAATTCGTTGATACATTCATCTGAAAAGCTGATTCCTTTTTCTTTCATTTCCTGAACCGATTCAATAATGTTTACTGCATGGTCGGAAATACGTTCAAAATTTCCCACACAGTGCATCATCTTGGAAACTGTCCGGCTGTCACGTCCGGTGATACTGCTTTTTGACAATCTGACAAGATAGCCGTTTATTTTATCCTCGTACTTGTCAATCAAATCTTCGGCATCAATGACCGACTGAACGGTTTTTTCATCATATCCGGAAACAAGCAGGGATATAGCATCAATAATAGCGGTTTTGGTAAGGTCAGACATTTCAACGGTAGTGCCCCGGCAGGTTTCAACGGCTACGGCAGGAGTTTTAAGAAATCTGTCGTCAAGAGCGGCAAAAACATCTGTTTTTTCGTCTCCGCCTTTTTTATCACGGATAATAAACTGCGAAAGCTTTACAAGCTGTTTTGAAAACGGCATAAGCATCACGGTAATTGCAAGATTAAAAATAGTGTGCATGAGTGCGATTCCGAAAAATCCGACTGTATTTCCCATAATATCGCCGAATGCAGTAAATTTTTCAAGAATAATCATAACAGGAAGCAGAATAAGAACTCCTATTATCTTTACTGAAATATGTATGCACGCCACACGTTTAGCATCTTTGCTGACGCCTATACTTGAAATAAGTGCGGTAACGCACGTACCGACATTCAGACCCATAATAATCGGCAGAGCCATGCTGTAAGTCAATCCTCCGGAAGACGAAAATGCCATAAGAATACCTATAGAACCCGCCGAACTCTGAATAATTCCTGTAAATCCTGCTCCCACGAGTACGCCGAGAACCGGATTTTCAAACGCCGTGAGAATTTTCTTGAACTCGTCAGATTCGGCAAGAGGGTCAACGGAATGCTTCATAAGGTCCATACCGGTCATAAGAACAGAAAATCCTACAAGAATACGTCCTATATCCTTATGCTTTGCCTTTTTGCAGGTCATAATCATAATGATTCCGGCAAGAGCAAGCAGAGGCGAGAACGATTCCGGCTTAAGAAGTCTGAGAAGAAAGCTTCCGATTCCGCCGTCGTTTCCGCTGTCGATTCCTCCGAGACTGAGAATCCACGCCGTGAATGTAGTGCCTATATCCGCACCGAAGCACACGGCAACGGTATCGGCAAGAGCCATAATTCCGGAATTTACAAATCCGACTGCCATAACGGTCATCGCCGATGATGACTGTATAGCAATAGTGATTACCATTCCGAGAAGAAGTGCCATAAACGGATTCGCAGTCATTTTTTTGAGTGCGACTTCCATTTTACCGCCGGCGAGCTTTTCAAGACCTGTTGACATTACGTTCATTCCGTAGAGGAAAAAAGCAAGTCCGCCGAGCATGGAAAAAATATTGAATATCGAAAATTCTTCCATAAAAAAATACTCCTTATAACTTAATTGCGGATATGTTGTTCCGCAATTAAATTATATCACAGTAAAAAAAACAGTCAATAGATTCGGGATAAATTTTACACGGATTTTACATATTCCCGATGCCGGAAACAAATTTTCAGTAATTCATATTCAATACGGAAGCCTGAATCTGCTGACACGCCATTCTCCGTCATCGTTTTTCACTATGGAAAATTCGTTCTCAATTATGGTTATTCCGTTTCCCAGTCCGTCATCGGAATACGTACTTTCGGCAGTAAATACTATTTCATTTTCACTGCGTGATATTATTCCGGAAAGCACAGTCTGTTCAAAAAAAATATCAGACCCACGCATACCGTTAAGACAGTATACATGACCGTCATCTTCTATGAAAATCTCGCTGAGTGTATCGGGATATTCCGGACTGAAAATCATATGATAATCAGCCATTACATCTGCAAAAGAATTTATATCCGGTTCGGTAACAAGATAATACCGCCAGCCGTAATCATTTGTTATATATTGCGATTCGTCCAGTTCATATGGTGAACCCACAGTAAAATTCCATTCTTTCAGGCATGCTTCGCCGAAAAGATACTGTGCTTCCATAATTATTTCATCGTCTGACTGTTCCGGAACAAAATCGTAAGATTCCGTGGTTTCCGGCAATTCCGACTGTGATTCTGCCGGCGGTTCTGATGCTGACACCGACTGTGACACAGATTGCGGTGCTGCCTGCGGTTGAATTACAGAAACAGACGGCACAGATGAAACCGGTTCGGTTTCTGCCGTTTTGGTTTCCGGAACGGTTACAGAATCCGTGGCCGCAACCGCTCCGGAGACAGAAAGTTCTGCCGAATCTTCGGACGTGATAAGCGGTACGGAACTTTCGGATATATCTTCCGCTGTTCTGCTTTCACAACTCCATAATGCACATAAAGCCGGAACAATAACCAATGCAGAAAGTTTTATATATTTTATCTCCATAATTTATCCCTCATCGTCAAGAACAAAGTCGATAGTTCCCTCGCTTACGTTTACAGATGCACAGAGTACCTGAACTGTATCGCCGAGTTCATACGAAACTCCGCTGAATTTTTCGGTAAGTGAAACAGGTTCGGAATAGTCGTACTCTCCCTCCGGAAGTGACCGGATATGAACAAGCCCTTCAACCGAATCGGGAAGCTGTACATAGAATCCAAATTCTGTAACTCCCGAAATTTTCGCCGTAAAACTTTCGCCGATATGCTGTTTCATATATTCTGCCCTATAGCAGTCCTCGCATTCTCTTTCGGCGGAAACAGCACGGACTTCGGCTGACGACGACATTTCGGAGGCTTTTGACGCAAATCCGCTGTAGCGTTTTTCAAGCCATATTTCATTATATCCGGCAAGAATATCTGTAATTATCCGGTGTATTGCAAGGTCGGGGTAACGACGTATCGGAGAAGTAAAATGTGCATAGTCTTTCAGCACAAGTCCGAAATGTCCGAGCGGTTCGTCTGAATATTTCGCCTTTGCCATGGAACGCAGAACCATCATATTTACTGCTTCAAACTTATCAGTTCCCCGTACATTGTCGAGGATTTCGGCGGCATGAGACGGTGAAAACTCCTGAAAATGGGGATATTCCACACCGGCTTTCACCAGCATTGCACAGAGTGCTGCGACCTTTTCCTCCGGAGGATTTTCGTGAATCCGATAAACAAACGGCGATTTATGCCGGCGTGCAAGTTTAGCTGCTGCCTCATTGGCACACAGCATAAATTCTTCTATGATACGTTCCGATTTTCCACGTTCACGAGGGACTATACCACAGCATATACCATCATTTCCGATTATCAGACGGCTTTCAACTGTTTCGAGTTCCGGAGCATGACGCATTTTTTTACGGCGGATAAGTATATCTGCCAGTTCGTTCATAACGGGTATTTCACCGGAAACACATGAATATTTTTCAATTATTCCACTATCTGCTGAATTGTCAAGAATCCGGTTTATTTCGCTGTAGACTCCCTTTACTCTTGAACGTATAACCGATTTGCAGAACCTGAAATCCAGCATTTCGCCGTCACTGCTCAAATCCATAAAAGCTGACAGCGTGAGCCTGTCCTCGTCCGGATTAAGGGAACATATACCGTTTGATAATTCTTTCGGAAGCATAGGCACAACTTTATCCGCATAATATACGCTCGTACCACGACGGAGTGCTTCTTTGTCGAGCGCACTGTTTCCCCTTACATAGAAAGAAACATCGGCAATATGAACGCCGAGACGGTATCCTTTTTCTGTCCGTTCAACCGATACAGCGTCATCAAGGTCTTTTGATTCTGCACTGTCTATGGTGAAAACCGGCATATATCGCAAATCTTCACGGTTATTGAAAGAATATTCCTGAACTCCTCCCTCTGATATTTTACGAGCTTCCTTTAAAACGTCCGGAGGAAATTCGCTGACAATCCCGTGAGAAGCAAGGATTGATTCTGCACAGGCGGAGGCAAGCTCTGAACTTCCGAAAACAGAAATTATTTTTACTTTATGCTCTGCGTGACGACGGCCTCTGTATACGATTTCGGCAAGAACTTTATCGCCCTCGGAAAACGAAACGTTTCCGGATTCCATTATTGTCATATAATTTTTAGATGCACTGTCCGGAACAAGAAAAAATCTGTCGTCAGCGTATTCTATTCTGCCTGTAAGCGTTGTACTGCCGAATTTAAGAATATCCTGAACTTCTCCCTCCGGCTCGCCGGAACGTGACGGAATATCAGAAATAAGCACGACATCATTCGGCATTGCACCGAGCATACATTTTCCGGGGATAAAATATTCTGTTCCGTCGTCTGTTTCGGCAAATCCGAAAGTACGGCTGAGGCGTGAAATTCTGGCGGTTCTGAATCCGAGTTTTGAACACAAAGCAACTTTCATTCCTTTACGCACTGTAATGATTCCCTCATCACGGAGCTGTGAAAAAGCCTCGGCGAAATTTTCGTGTCCGGATTTTTTAGTACGACATTTTGTTTCAAGTTCCGAAACCGGCATGAGTTTCTTATTATATCCACGCAGAAAAGTAACTATTTTATTTTTATAGCTTTCCACAGAAATTTCATTATTATTATTTTTCTTTTTTTTATCAGACATACTATTATACACCTTCCTTTGTAAAAAAGCCCCATGACCTTAAACGGTCACAGGGCGGATAATTACTTATTGGTAAAAATCGGGATAATATTTACTGCCAGCGTAATCACGAAAAGAATGATTCCGAAGATTCTTGTAACTTTTGCAAGTATTGCTTCACGTGACCTGCCCTCGTTCTTGCCGTAGAAAGAATCAGTACTTGCACCTGTAAGAGCAGCTGTCATGCCGTCCTGCGATTTTGATTCCTGACAAAGGCAAAGGATAATAATTGCAACGCAGGAAACGAGCAGGAGTGCACCGCCGATGATTTCGAGAATACTCATAAAACAACCTCCATAATTTTAAATTTAAAATAAAAAACGGCACAGCCGAATATTTCAAATAACTTCTTAATTATATCACATTCTGCCTGATTTTGCAATAGTTCTTCAAAAAAATTCATAGAAATTTATGGAACTCTTTTTGTGCATTTTTAACAAATAGTTTTTTGTTCTGAAAAGTTCCGGCTTCGCATATAAATAAATCAGAAAGCACAAAACCGCAATAAAATAACAAAGGAGTAAATATATGACGGACAAACCTTTAACAAAATCACATGGAATTATACTCGAAAACCGGCACACTATGCAGATTTCAGGAATCACCGATGTGGACAGCTTTGACGAACGTGTGATATGTGTATATACTCAGCTCGGAGAACTGACAATAAAGGGCAGAGAACTGCATATCGACAATATGAGTATAGAAACAGGCGATATGACTATAAGCGGTGATATATGGTCGGCTGTATACGGTGACAAGGAGAAAAAACACCCCGTTTCGGCTCTCGGGAGACTTTTTAAATGAATGTTCCCGAAACTTTCTTTACTATTCAGGAAGAACTTACACTTTTCGGATTATCATGCCTGTTCGGCGCTGTTCTCGGTGTATATTATGATATTTTCCGCTGTCTCAGGCTGATATTTCCGCACAACCGCATAATGACCGCATCAGAAGATATACTTTTTCTCATGGGCTATGGAATATTTCTGACTGCATTTGCATCGGCAGCAGCACGGGGAGAACTCAGATTTTACTTCATAGTCGGAAATTCACTGGGATTTATTGTATATCTTCTGACAGTCGGAAGTCTGATAACACGCATACTTAAAAAAATTCTGAATCTAATAAAAATGATAGTCGGCATAATATTCAAGCCGTTTAAAAGGTTATATGTGAAATTTGTGGGAGATTCCAAAAATAAAGTTAAAAACGTTAAAAATTACGAAATTGACTTGCAAAATGATGCTGAATTGTAGTATAATATAATGAAATAATAAATAAGGGAATGAGATTGTCTTGCCGGAAAAAAAGAGAAAAAAATCAAAGACAAATCAGCATAAGGGCAGAAAAAGAAGAAAAAACAAAAAGGGTCTTTTTAACCGTGGGCTTTTCAAAATCGCAGCCGCAGCAGCAGTAATCGGCTGTGCAGTGGTACTTATCACCACCGAAGGAGAATGCATGGACAAGGAAAAAGAACTCGCCGAACTTCAGGCCAAAATAGATTCGTATAACCTCGAAAACGCCGAATTGCAAAGAACTCTTGACAGCAACGACCTCTCGGAATATATGGAACGTATAGCCCTTGAAGAACGAGGATACGCCTATCCGGACGAACGCAGATTCTATGATACATCAAGGGATTAATAATGCGCTGACACTTCTTTCGGGAGTCCGTGCTATATCCATTTACTCCCGTACATCGTCGGCATAAATCAGACTATATTTTTATAAGGAGTTTTAAATACATATGCAGCAGCTGGAAATTGGAAAAATCTACACAGGCAAAGTCAAGGGAATCGCTCAGTACGGTGCGTTTATCGATATTGACGGCGGCGGAACGGGAATGGTGCATATTTCCGAAATTGCCAACACTTTCGTCAACGAAATACGTGACCACCTCACAGAAGGTCAGGAAGTCCGTGTAAAAGTCATCGGCATAAACGAACAGGGTAAAGTCAGTCTGTCCATAAAAAAAGCCTCCGATGATAACGGCGAAAAAGAAAAAAGACCTTTCAGACGTGACGGAGGAAAAGAAAGAGAACGCCGTAAGCCTAACGTATACGAACCCAAACGCTCTATTCCACAATCAGAAATGACATTCGAGGATATGATGTCACACTTCAAACAGTCAAGCGAGGAGAAAATAGGAGACCTCAAAAGAAATAACGACCGCAAGAACGGAGCAAGAAGAAAATAATCAAATTAATAAAATATGCACCTGAATTTCCGATATATACTTTCGGAAATTCGGGTGCATTGCTTTTACGTGTACAGATAATACCGTTTTTTTGTGCATTACGCCGGTTTTCAGCGTATAATGTTTTAATTCGCTCGTTTTTCTATTGACATAATTTTCCGTGTTTGGTATAATTGTTTTATGTGTACTAAGAATCGGTGATTATCAGTACAATCACGGATTCCGGAAGGATTAAAATTTTATGAAAAGAGATAAATTCAAAAGGCTTATTTCCTTTGCACTTGCTCTGATTATGCTTGCTGTGCTGACAGGAAGCTTTGCCTTAATCTGGTACATCTACTACAGCGAAACAATCGTACTCCCCTACTACCGGCGTGGAAACTGGGTTCTTATCGGCATATACTGCATTCTTGTCTGGATATTTTTCAAGGCATACGGCGGATTCAAACTGGGTTATCTCAAAAAAACAGATATGCTCTACTCTCAGCTTATCTCAATGGTATGTGTAAATTTTATAGCATATTTTCTTATAAGCCTTATCGGAAGAGATTTTATGAAACCGTTTCCGATAGTTATGCTAACAATGGCAGATTTCGGATTTCTCGCCATATGGACACTCGCAACAGGCAGAATAAATTTTCTGATATACCCTCCTCGGAAACTGATAATATTGTATGGCAGTCATCAGGCGGCTTCACTTGTACAAAAAATGAGCAGCCGTGTGGACAAGTATATGATATGCGAATCAATAAGCATAAACGAAGAACCCGAAAAAGTACGTGGACTTATACTGAAGTATGAAGGTGTGATTATCTGCGATGTACCGTCGGATATGCGGAATAAATATGTAAAATTCTGTTATCAAAATTCCATAAGAGCGTATATCGCGCCTAAAATCTCCGATATTATCATAAGAGGTGCGGACGATATACGGCTTTTTGATACTCCGCTGCTTCTCAGCCGGAATTACGGCCTTGACTTTGAACAGCGTATTCTGAAACGTATATTCGATATTGTTTTTTCGCTGATACTGCTGATACTTCTGTCGCCGATAATGGCAGTCACCGCAGTTGCAATAAAGCTCACGGACGGCGGACCGATATTCTTCAAACAAAAACGCCTTACCATAAACGGCAGAGAATTTGAAATATACAAGTTCCGAAGCATGATTGTAAACGCCGAAAAAAAAGGCGGTGTACAGCTTGCTTCCGAAGACGACCCCCGTATAACGCCGGTAGGAAGATTTATACGAAAAGTCCGGCTGGACGAAGTTCCGCAGATACTCAATATCCTGAAAGGTGAAATGTCAGTGGTCGGACCGAGACCGGAACGTCCGGAACTTTCCGAGGAATATAAAAAATCAATGCCGGAATTTGAATACCGCCTTAAAGTAAAAGCAGGTCTTACAGGCTATGCACAGGTAACCGGAGTATACGACACAACACCTTATGACAAGCTGAAAATGGATTTGATGTATATTGAAAACTATTCATTCCGCATGGATTTGCAGATAGTTCTGATGACTATAAAAATAATGCTGTTTCCGCCGAAAAGCAACGAAGCGGAACATATCGGCGCAGCAAATATAATTTCACAGAATAACAGAAAAGAGGATAAAAAATGAAAATAACAGCGGTAATAATGGCTGGCGGACGAGGAGAAAGATTTTGGCCGAAAAGCCGGACATCACACCCGAAACAATTTCTGTCACTTACAGCCGACGGCGAAACAATGATTCAGAAAACCGTGAAACGTATTCTTCCCATTGTCGATGCCCGTGATATTTATATTGCAACAAATGAAATGTATCGTCCGCTTGCAGAAAATCAGCTTCCTGATATTCCGCCGGAAAATATTCTGTGCGAACCGGCAGCAAGAAATACAGCTCCGTGTATTGCTTTTGCAGCAGCCGTTATCGGCAGAAAATACGACGATGCAATAATGCTTGTTCTTCCCTCCGACCACCTTATCGGAATTGAATCACTGTATATCGATACGCTGAAAAAAGCAATATCCACGGCTGAACAGGGAAAAAATCTCGTGACAATCGGAATCACTCCGACATATCCCGAAACAGGCTACGGATATATCAACTTCGGCAAAGAAAATAACGGGGCATATTCCGTTGAGCGATTTGTTGAAAAGCCTGACCTTCCCACAGCTGAAAAATATCTTGAATCGGGAAAATACCTCTGGAACAGCGGTATGTTTATCTGGAAAATTTCAAGCATTATGGAAAATATCCGCCGGTTTATGCCGGAAGTCTATTCCGGTGCATTGAAAATAGGAGAGGCGTTCGGCACTTCCGAATTTCCGGAAATTCTTGAACGTGAGTTTTCCGCTATGCCCAGTGAATCGGTAGATTTCGGAATCATGGAAAAGGCTTCTGATATATATACCATTCCCGGAAGTTTCGGCTGGGACGATGTGGGAAGCTGGCTCGCTGTTGAACGTATAAACGATACCGACGAAAATGATAACTATACCGAGGGAAATGTCCTTACGGCAAATACACGCAATACCACGATATGTGCAGGAAAACGCCTTGTCGCCTCCGTGGGTACAGAAAATATCATAATTGTTGATACAGATGATGCTGTTCTTGTATGTTCAAAGAACAGCACTCAGGACGTAAAGAAAATAATCGCACAGCTTAAATCACAGAACAGAACAGAACTTATATAAGGGGGACTTTTATGAAAAACGCACTTATTACAGGAATTACAGGACAGGACGGCTCATATCTTGCGGAGCTTCTTCTGGAAAAGGGATATAATGTTTACGGTATATGGCGCAGAAAAGCCAATGTCGATTACGGGAATATCGCTCATCTTAAAGATAAAATAACTCTGATATATGCGGATATGACAGACCTCGCATCACTTGTTTCGGCTATGAGAATCTCACAGGCTGATGAAGTATATAATCTTGCGGCTCAGTCATTCGTCTCCACAAGCTGGGATACTCCTGTAGGAACAGCCGATATAAATGCTGTAGGCGTTACAAATATTCTCGAAGCTGTACGGACAGTAAAGCCGGAAGCACGGTTCTATCAGGCATCAACGTCTGAAATGTTCGGACTTGTTCAGGAAACCCCTCAGACAGAAAATACTCCGTTCTATCCACGCAGTCCCTATGGAGTTGCAAAGCTGTACGGTCACTGGATTACCAAAAATTACCGTGAAAGTTATGATATGTTTGCCTGCTCCGGAATACTTTTCAACCACGAAAGCGAAAGGCGAGGCATAGAATTTGTTACACGTAAAATCACAGACGCTGTTGCAAGAATAAAACTCGGCGTGCAGGATTATGTCGAACTCGGAAACATGGATTCAAAGCGTGACTGGGGACACTCAAAAGATTATGTCCGTGCTATGTGGCTGATGCTCCAGCAGGAAAATCCGGACGATTATGTAATCGCAACAAACGAAACACGGACAGTCCGTGAATTTGTTGAAACCGCATTCGCACACGCCGGAATCAGAATCGAATGGCAAGGAAAAGGTATCAACGAAACCGGCATAAACAAAGAAAACGGAAAGACTGTCGTCAGAATAAATAAAAAATTCTTCCGTCCGGCTGAAGTCGATGTCCTTCTGGGAAATCCCGAAAAGGCTGAAAAAGTTCTCGGCTGGAAACGTGAAATTTCATTCTCCGAACTCGTTGAACGCATGGTAAAGAATGATTTGGCTCTCGTTGAAAAAGAAATCAGGACAAATAGTCTTATTGATTAAATAAATCAATCAAGGGGATTTATCTATGGAAGATACAATACTCCGTACATCTTTCTTGGGGTACAAAAAAGAAGATGTGCTTAACTGCATCGACAGACTGAATCTGCTTGTTTTAGCATATGAAACAGGAAATATATCCAAAGAATACGCCGAAAAAATAATAGACACAATAATGTTAATCAATATGCACACAGCTTTTAACGGATTCAACAAAAATGATACAGATAAATATCTCAGTGAACTTATAAGCATAATAACCGGCAAGGAATATAAGCCCGATTATATAAAAATGGCAAAACAATTTTTTAAAGATACATGGAAGGTACTGCTTGCAATATTTATTGTTACAGCTTCGCTTTTATACGCACTTATCTTTGACGGAAGTGAGATGCCATTTGTGGTAAGTTTCATGGCTTCTATCATTATTCTTACGTTAAAAGCTGTTAAATCATGGGCAAATACGATAAAAGATTTTATCAATCTGAAAAAAACAAACAGTATTCCTGATAAAGACAAAAAAGAAATATCAAGAGGAAAATTCATGGTACAAACAGCAATACTTGCTTTTGCAGTATGGTTTCTTGTTGAACTTATATATGCAATATCCGGAGGATATATATAAATATAATGTTGGAGGTGATTGGTTGAATATAGCATTTGACGCACTGCCCCTGATAGGCGGTAATATGACCGGAATAGGCTGGTGCGAAGCCGGTCAGACTACGGCTATGGCTCGGATACACCCAGAAAATAACTACTATTACAGCTTCTTCTCCCGAAAATCAAGTGAGGACTATATAAAAATAGAACGTATGCAACAGTTCATGCAGGATATAAAACCGAAAGCCGGACATTTTTCGGGTCTTGCATACAGAACTGTAAGCAATTTTATCCCCGTGCCTTATAAGCTCTTTTTCGGAAAAGATATTGACATCACACATTTTTTTAATTATATCGCTCCGCCCGGAGTACACGGAAAAACAGTAATTACAGTTCACGATATGGTATACAAGGCATTTCCCGAAACAGTCCGAAGCCGTACAAAAATGATGCTTAATACCGGATTGAAGCGTTCCATGAAGCAGGCTGATATTATCGTTACGGATTCGGAATTTTCAAAATCCGAAATAATAAAATATTTTCCGCAGTATCAGGACAAAATAAGAGTGGTGCTGTGCGGTGTGGATTTGCAGAAATTCAGACCGTGCCAAAATCCTGAACGCATACCCGAAGTAAAAAAATCGCTCGGAATCGAGGGAGAATATTTCCTGTACTTAGGCACTATCGAACCACGTAAAAATCTTGAACGCCTTATATCAGCATATCATATTTTCGCTCAGCACGTGAAAGATGCTCCTAAACTCGTGCTTGCAGGCGGAAAAGGCTGGCTGTATGACAGCATTTTTCAGAAAGTCACTGACCTGAAACTTACAGATAAAGTAATTTTCACGAAATACGTCCCCTCTGAAGATATGAATCCGCTTATGTGCGGTGCTATAGCATTCGTTTTTCCGTCAATATATGAGGGTTTTGGTATGCCTCCTCTTGAAGCTATGGCTTGCGGAGTTCCGGTTCTTGCATCTGATTCGGCATCTCTGCCGGAAGTTACCGGCGATTGTGCGGTTGTCTGCGACGCATATTCCGAGGAAAGCATAGCCGATGGTCTGAACAGACTGTATTCAGATACGGAACTCCGCTCTGAACTCAGTCGCCGTGGAATCAGACGTGCAGAAAATTTTACGTGGGAAAATTCTGCGGAACAACTCTACAGTGTCTATAAGGAACTGGTAAAATGAAAAAAGCTCAAAAATCAGAAAAATTGAAAATCCTAGAAGTGAACAAGGCATATTTTCCACATACCGGCGGAATTGAAACCCTTGTAAAACAATATTCGGAAGAACTCCCTAAATGCGGTGCTGTTGTGAGAACGCTCGTATGCCGTGATGATTTCGGCGGTACATTGCGTGAAAGAATCAACGGCGTGCGTGTTATACGTTCCGGAAGTTTCGGAACATTCTTTTCATGTCCGCTTTCTCTGTCGTTTATTCTGCATTTCCGCAGACTTGCGGAATCAGCCGATATTATTCATATAAACGTACCTTTTCCGCTGGCGGACGTTGCCCTGCTTCTTTCGGGATATAAGGGAAAAGTTGCGGTTTCATGGCACAGCGACATCGTAAAGCAGAAAAAATTAATGATTATTTACAGACCGTTTATGAAATATCTTCTCAAGCGTGCCGATGTGATATTCACTGCAACAGAGGGTCATATAAACGGTTCGGACTTTCTGCCGGAATACCGGAAAAAATGCCGTATTATTCCCTATGGAATAACAATCGGCGACTATCTTAATATTCAGTACGTACCGTTTTTAACGGAAAAACTCACCGACCGGAAAAATATAAAAATATTTTTCACGGGACGGCTTGTGTATTACAAAGGCGTTGACGTTCTGATAAAAGCATTTTCAAAAATACACGGCTGTGAACTCTTTATCGCCGGCACAGGTGAACTCGAATCCGAACTGAAAAATTTATCCGAATCTCTCAGACTTGAAAAATATATCCACTTTCTCGGATTCCTCCCCGATATTCAGCTTAAACAGGCATTCGCCGACTGCGATATTTTCGTGCTTCCGTCAGTAAAAAAAAGCGAGGCTTTCGGAATAGTTCAGCTTGAAGCGATGGTTTACGGAAAACCCGTTGTAAATACATCATTGCCGTCAGGAGTTCCGTATGTAAGCATACACGGTGAAACCGGTCTGACCGTTCCGCCTGCCGATTCCGATGCACTTGCTCAGGCTCTGAATCTTCTCGCATCAGACGGCACGCTGAGGGAAAAACTCGGGAAAAACGCCTCTGAACGAATAAAAAAATACTTCAATGAAAAAGATGTTATCAAAAAATTATATCATTGTCTTAGTGAGGTGACACAAAAATGAAAGCTCTGATAATCGGCGGAGGAGGATTTGTAGGAGGATACCTTATACGTGAACTTTCCGCACATGGATATGAAGTCCACGCAACACATCTTCCGGACGAAAATATTTCAGCCTGCTGTGAAAAACACGTCCTAAATATACTTGAAAAGAGCGATATATCGGCTCTTATCACCAGTATTGAACCTGATGTTATTTATCATCTTGCCGCACAGAGTTCTGTATCGGTATCATGGAAAAATCCGCAGATGACCGCAGAAATAAACGTCATCGGCACAATAAATATACTCGAAGCTCTGCGTGAATCTGCAAAAAATAAAAGACTTATAGTAATAGGTTCGGGAGAAGAATACGGCTATATCCGCAACGATGCGTGTCCTCTCAAAGAATCAGAACCCCTTAATCCCGGAAATATCTACGCCGCAACAAAGGCGTGTCAGGAAATGCTTGGAAAAATTTATTCCCGTGCATACGATATGGATATTGTCATGGTCAGAGCTTTTAACCATTCCGGCCCTGAACAAAGTCCGGTATTTGTTATATCCGATTTCTGCAAACAGATAGCCGAAATAGAAAAAGGTATCAAACCGCCCGAAATATGCGTCGGAAATCTTTCTGCAATGCGTGATTTCACAGATGTACGTGATGTTGTGCGTGCATACCGGCTTCTTGCAGAAAAAGGAAAATCAGGCGGAATATATAACGTCGGACGGGGAAAAGCTGTAAGTATACAATTTATCCTCGATACGGCACTTTCAATGTCATCTGCTGTAATTACGGTAAAAACAGATGTTTCACGTCTCCGTGCGTCCGATATACCCGTAATAGAACCGGATATAACCGGAATACAAAGCGATACCGGCTGGACCGCTGAAATATCAGTCCCACAGACAATAAAAGATACTCTTGATTACTGGCGTAATAACTGAAAGGGAGATGATTATAAAAATGGATATGAAACTGACAAACGAAAAAATGAGAACATTTGACGGCCATGAAAAAATAGGAGTATTCAAATCCGGAGAAAAACTCACAGACTTCGGCGAAAAACAAAACTCCGCAAATGAAATTCTTGCCGCCAATATCAATGACCTCATTAAACGTGTATGCGCTCTCGAAGACAAATCCGAACGCTATGAGGAAGCAATCAAAAAAATAGCCTCGGAACTTTCGGCTCTTAAAAAAGATGTCGACCGCCTCAGACTTTCCGATAAGCTTAATTCCGGAGCTATAGAACGCATAAACCGGGCTGTAATGCTTGCCGGCTCTGTTTCAGAATCAGAAACAGAAACAAAATAATAAATTTGTCAAATCTGACAAAATTATTATATCCCTGTATGATTAAAATTTTCGGTATCTTACACAACGTTAAACTCTTGACAAACTTTGGAATTTGTTGTATTATATAGTTATCGACAAATACAGCTTAAACGGAGATTCAGGTGCATTTGCCGTCTCCGTTTTTCTGTATTCTGCCGGGAATCTGTATCCGCAGATTCTCGGGACATATAAATATGTCCCGAAATTCCAGACAGAAGGAAGGTGTTGTTATGGACGGTCTTTCTGAAAGACTTATGGAAGAAATGGAAAACAAAACCGCATTTACTATCCCTTTGTTCGGTGGAATACCCGTTCCCGATTCATGCGTCGTGACATGGATAATCATGGGCGTGCTTGTTATACTCTCGATTATCCTTACTCATAACATGAAAAAAGTTCCCACCGGCAAGCAGTGCCTGCTGGAAATCGGTATGGAATGGATGAATAAATTTTTCCTCGATGCTCTCGGACCTAAAGGGAAAAAATATCTGCCGGTTCTTGAAACTTTCCTGATTTATATCGGATTTTCAAATATAATCGGTATTTTCGGATTCGTTCCGCCAACTAAGGATATAAATGTAACCGCAGCTCTCGCTGTAATGGCTTCCATATTGATTCAGGTCACGGCAATTATCGAAAAAGGAGGCAAGGGCTGGCTCAAGGGCTTTGCGCACCCTATGGCGGTAATGATTCCCATGAATCTTCTGGAACTTATAACCCGACCTCTTTCAATGTGTATGCGTCTTTTCGGAAACGTACTCGGAGCATTCGTCGTTATGGAACTCATAAAGATGCTTATACCGGGCGGTCTGCCTGTACCGTTCAGCCTATATTTCGATATATTCGATGGCTGTATACAGGCTTATGTATTTGTTTTCCTTACATCTCTCTTTATGTCGGAAGCACTTGAGGACTAAAAGCCGGCTTTATTTCACGCCGGAAAAAATCAATTTTCGTAACTAAAATATGGAGGTTTTTATCATGGGTTCAGTCGCTTTAGGAGCAGCTATCGCCGTACTTACAGGAGCAGGCGCAGGTGTCGGAATAGGAGTAGCAACAGCAAAGGCTACAGAGGCTATCGCCCGTCAGCCGGAAGCAAAGGGTGATATAAGAGGTGCGATGCTTCTCGGCTGTGTACTTGCCGAGGCTACCGCTATCTACGGATTTGTTATCGCTCTGCTTATAATTCTTTTCCTCGGCGGAAAATGAGAAAAGTATACCGGAGCATCAACGACAGCAGATATACTAATATATCCACTGCCGTAAACGCTCCGGAACAAATTATTATCCGGAGGATTTTAAAATGCTTGATTTTGAATTCTGGAGTATTTTCTGGACAGTATTGAATGTCATTATACTTTTTGTACTGCTTAAAATATTCCTGTTTAAACCAATTAATAAAATGCTTGACGACAGAACACAATCTGTTCAGAAAGATATTGATGACGCCGAAAAGGCAAGGAAAGAAGCGGAGGAACTCAGACAGCAGTATTCCGATTCAATAAGCAATGCCAAGGAGGAAGCCGGTCAGATACTCCGAAAAGCTCACGAAACAGCTGAGGAGGAACACACCGCTATTATTCAGAAATCACACGATGAGGCAGATAAAATAATCAGCGCAGCCGGCGAAACCATAGAAAACGAACGCAGACGCATTATACAGCAGGCACATTCACAGATTGCCGACCTCGCAATTGAAGCAGCTTCAAAGGTAGTCGGTGCTAATCTTGATGACGAAAAGAACCGCCGTCTCGTTGACGAGTTCCTTGCCGACAAGGAGGCGTAACGATGAACAGTAAAAATAAATCGTTCCTCAGCGAACTCGTCCGGCTCAATATAAAAAAAGAAGACATCGAAACCACAAAAGGTATATTTTCCGCCTGTCCCGATGTCAGACTGACATTGGAAAATCCACTCGTTACTTCTGACGAAAAAAGAAATATCATAAAACAGATTTTCCCGAAAAGCCTTGAACGTCCTATAATTAATGCTGTCAAATCCGGTATTGCAGATTCTCTCGACGAAATATTCGAGGCTTATGAAGATATTCTGCTTGAAAAAGAAGGAAGTATCAAAGCTGTTGTCCGCTATGTCACTCCTCTTACAGAATCACAGCAGGCTGAACTGCGAAAGTTTATAAAAGAAAAATTCAACAAGGACGACGTTGAAATCGAATACCGCAAAGACCCCGATATTATAGGCGGATTCATACTCAATGCCGGCGATGTCGAATTTGACCGGAGTTTCCGTTCAAGTCTCAGGTCAATGCATACAACACTTAAACAAAAAGCAGTTGAGGCTGTCGGAACAAAAGACGGTAACGTAAAGTCCGGAGATATTATATCAATACTCAAAACAGAAGTACGTGATTTCGATGTGAAATCAGGCGTTTCCGAAACAGGATTCATTACACGTCTCGGCGACGGAATCGCAAGCGTTCATGGTATGAACGGCGTTATGTACGGCGAACTCGTTGAATTTGAAACCGGTATCCGTGGAATTGTCCAGAATCTTGAAGATGATTCCGTCGGCGTGGTTCTTCTCGGCGATGACCACGGTCTCACGGAAGGCTCGTCTGCTGTGCGTACCGGAAAACGTGCCGGAATCGGTGTGAGCAGTAAACTCCTCGGACGTGTTGTAGATGCCCTCGGAACACCTATCGACGGACTCGGACAGATAACTCCCGAAGATTATTTTCCTATCGAGCGTGAAGCCCCCGGAGTTATTGAACGTAAATCCGTAAGCGTTCCGCTCCAGACAGGTATTCTCGCTATAGATTCAATGTTCCCAATAGGTCGTGGACAGCGTGAACTCATAATCGGCGACAGACAGACCGGTAAAACATCAATCGCCGTTGATACTATCATAAATCAAAAGGGTCAGGACGTTATATGCGTATATGTCGCTATAGGTCAGAAATCCTCAACAGTCGCACAGGTTGTGAATACACTTAAAAAATACGGTGCTATGGAGTATTCAGTCGTGCTTTCGGCTTCCGCAAGCGAACCGGCTCCGTTTCAGTATATCGCACCGTATTCCGGAACGGCAATCGCCGAATACTTCATGTCAAAGGGAAAAGATGTTCTTATTGTATACGACGATTTGTCTAAACATGCCGTTGCATACCGTGCGATGTCTCTCCTGCTCCACCGTCCTCCCGGACGTGAAGCTTATCCTGGTGATGTTTTCTATCTTCATTCACGTCTGCTCGAACGTTCAAGCCGTCTCGATGATGAACACGGCGGAGGTTCACTCACCGCACTGCCGATAATCGAAACCCTTGCCGGCGATATATCAGCGTATATCCCTACCAATGTAATATCTATCACGGACGGTCAGATTTTTCTCGAAAGCGAACTGTTCAATTCCGGTCAGCGTCCGGCGGTGAACTTCGGACTTTCCGTATCACGAGTAGGCGGAGCGGCTCAGACAAAGGCAATGAAAAAAGCCGCCGGAAATCTTCGTATCGACCTTGCACAATTCAAGGAAATGGAAATCTTCACGCAGTTCTCGTCAGAACTCGATACCGCAACTGCCGAACTTCTCGAACACGGTCATATGCTTACGGAACTCTTAAAACAACCGCTTTATAATCCACGTCCGCACTATGAACAGGTAATACTTCTGTATGCCGCACAGCACGGACTTTTCCGCCATGTAAAGCCGTCAGAAATGCAGGAGTATATAAGCGAACTTATGAGCTATATCAACAGTTACGGCACGGATATTATAGCAGAACTGGAAGAAAATCACGTACTGACTGACGAACTTGCCAAACGTATAGAACATATCGTTTCGGCATTCGAGGAATAGGGTGAGATTATGCCTAATATAAGAGAAATACGTGAACGAATCGACAGTATACAGCAGATACTCAAAATAACAAATGCTATGTATCTCATATCATCATCAAAACTTAAAAAGGCCCGCAATGCACTTGATTCCACAGAACCGTATTTTTACAAACTTCAGGAAACGATTGACAGCGTTCTTGAACATACTCCGCATATCAGGCAGATGTATTTCGACAGGCGTTTAGATATTCCGCCCGAAAAAAGGAAAAGAGGATATATTGTAATCACCGGCGACAAAGGTCTGTGCGGAAGCTATAATCAGACTATTCTGAAATATACGGATAAAGCACTCGATGAAGCCCCTGAACTCGATAACTGCTATCTTTTTGTTATGGGTCAGGTAGGGCGTATGTACTTCCAGAGACGTATAAAATCCGGAAAACAGGCTTATGTTGACGGCGAATTTCTGTATACTACACAGAATCCCACGCTTTACCGTGCAGCTGAAATCGCCGATATAGTTCTTGATAAATTCAAGAAAAAAGAACTCGATGAAGTATGGCTGTTATATACAAATATGGTTTCGTCAAATGTTCAGGAAGCACGTAAACTACAGCTTCTTCCGTTTGAACGCCGTCATCTTGGAAAATCAGAAGATGGAACGCTGAAAAAACTCCCTAAAGCTTCATTTGTTCCGTCGCCTGAAAAAGTTATGGATTACCTTATTCCGCAGTACGCAAAAGGAATCATATACGGTGCAATGGTAGAAGCGTTCTGTTGTGAACAGCAATCACGCATGACCGCTATGGACGCAGCCACCAACAGCGCAAAGGATATGATTAAAGAATTGTCGCTTCTTTACAACAGAGCAAGACAATCGGCTATAACTCAGGAAATAACCGAAGTCTGCGGAGGTGCAGTATCACTCTGAGAATAATTTATTATATACAATAAACTCCGTCCGCTGTAATTTTCTCAGAAACCGGCTATTATGTTAATATCAGGAGATAAATAAATGGAAAAAGGCAGAATAAAACAGGTTATCGGTCCTGTAATAGATGTGGAGTTCCCCACGGGAAGACTCCCTCTCATAAGAGAAGCTCTCACCGTATCCGTTGACGGCAAAAGACGTGTCATGGAAACAGCTCAGCATATGGGAAACCGTACCGTCCGCTGTATCATGCTCGCTACAAGCGAGGGTCTGAGCAGAAACATGGAAGTCACGGCTACCGGCTCATGTATCAGAGTTCCTGTTGGTGAAAAAACGCTCGGACGTATGTTCAATGTTCTCGGCGAACCTATCGACAAAATGGGAGATGTCAATGCCGACGAAGAATGGGAAATCCATCGCAAAGCCCCATCATTTCAGGAACAAAGTCCGGTCGTTGAAGTTCTCGAAACCGGTATAAAAGTAATAGACCTTATCGCTCCGTATGCAAAAGGCGGTAAAATCGGTCTTTTCGGCGGTGCGGGCGTAGGTAAGACAGTTCTGATTCAGGAACTTATACGCAATATCGCAACCGAACACGGCGGATATTCTATATTTACCGGCGTGGGCGAACGTTCACGGGAAGGCAACGACCTCTGGAATGAAATGCGTGAATCCGGCGTTATCAATAAAACAGCTCTCGTTTTCGGTCAGATGAATGAACCTCCCGGCTCACGTATGCGTGTAGCTCAGACAGGTCTGACAATGGCAGAATATTTCCGTGACCGTGAACATAAAGATGTACTTCTGTTTATAGATAATATTTTCAGATACGTTCAGGCAGGCTCGGAAGTTTCCGCACTTCTCGGACGTATGCCGTCAGCTGTTGGCTATCAGCCGACACTTGCAACCGAAGTCGGCGAACTTCAGGAGCGTATCACATCAACAAAAGACGGCTCAATTACGTCGGTTCAAGCGGTATATGTTCCGGCTGACGACCTCACAGACCCTGCTCCGGCAATAACATTCGCTCATCTCGATGCCACAACAGTTCTTTCAAGAAAAATCGTTGAACAGGGTATATATCCGGCTGTAGACCCTCTTGAATCAAATTCACGTATACTCGAACCCGATATTGTCGGGGAAGAACATTATCATGTCGCCCGCCGTACTCAGGAACTCCTTCAGAAATACAAAGAATTACAGGATATTATTGGTATTCTCGGTATGGAAGAACTCGACGAATCGGATAAAATCGCCGTTTACCGTGCAAGAAAAATTCAGAAATTCCTGTCTCAGCCGTTTAACGTTACTGAAAATTTCACCGGTCTTAAAGGTAAATACGTTCCGATTAAAGATACTATCGAGGGATTTAAGGCAATAATCGACGGCGATATGGATAATTATCCAGAAAGTGCGTTTCTTATGGCAGGAACAATCAACGATGTTCTCGCAAAAGCAAAAGAAATAGAAAACGGAGTCTGATATTATGAGCAGAACTTTTCATCTGGAAATAATTGCCTCAGACCGTATATTCTTTCAGGGCGAATGCGAACATCTTGTTATAACAGCTATTGACGGACTTCTCGGAATCCTTGCCGGTCATGAACCACTTGTAACTTCTCTCCCGACCGGTGAACTTAAATATATGACTGACGGCGAATGGCATTACGCCGCAATTTCAGAGGGTTTTATCGAAGTAATGCCCGACAGGGCGGTTATTCTTGCCGATTCGTGCGAGCTTCCCGAGGAAATCGATATTAAACGTGCGGAAGAAGCCAGAGAACGGGCTGAGGAAATGCTCCGCCAAAAGCAGGGCATACGGGAATACTATGAAACACAGGCTGCACTCAACCGTGCAATCAACAGACTTAAAATCTCACAGAAAAAATTCAGGTGATGTTATGATAAAAATTAAATTTGTTGACGGAAAAGCCATTGTAAGCGGTGAATTTAATTTTGGATATATGGGTATTTACAAAGACGGACAGATAGATATATATGACGATATTGATGAAATAAGAGAGTGGGACATTGTTGAGGAACACTTTGACGGTGATTTCACGGACGAACAGCTTGCGGATTTCCTGACAGATTATTTCAATAACTTTGAAGATAAAATTCAGGCAAATATAAAGCAGGTAAACGACAATTTCCTGATTAATGCTTATGAATGGGCAGAGGGTACGGATACTGCTTTCTGGGGAGTCCCTGAAATTACAAATCAAGAATATCTCCCCGAAAACATGAACGATTTTGACCCTTATACTTTCTGTGAAGAAACATTGAAAATACGGGAGGAATACGAAGATACCCCGAACAACGGCAGTATGCAGAAAACCGACGTTGAAAAGTTTATCCGTGAAAAAATTCCGCTGCTCAATCTTGACGCATTTTTAGCAGGAATAGTCCCTGAAGGTATGTCATTCAGCGACGGCAGTGTATCATTTCAGTGTTCAGACAGCATAGACTTTGAAAACAAAATATTATGCAGTGCCTATGACGAGCTTGACGAAAACCTTACTTTCTGCGACTGGCATAATTTCTGATTATATAACCAAAAAATCAGCGTTGAATTTGTGCATATCATCTAATTGACAATATTTATTGCAGATATGCTTGACTTTTCGGCAAAAATATTGTAAAATAATAGTAATTGTCACAGACAAAAAAATAACAGGAATTTTATGCCTTTACCTGTTCTCAGAAGCAGTACTTATTACGGATTTTCCGGCTGCCGTTACGAATCGGTATGAGAGCATATATTCCGGATTCAGGAGGCAAAAGACGTGAAAAAGATTCACAAATCCACTTTCTTCATTGTCGCTGCTATTATTGCGTTGTTCGCAGTCTCCACTATCACAGGATTGGACTATATGTACGGCGACAATACCACCACTGTTGTCAAGGGCGTTGACGATATACGTCTCGGCATTGATATTCAGGGCGGTGTCGATGTTACATTCGCTCCTGCGGACGACTACGATGCTACCGATGAACAGCTCGATGCCGCTACCGAAACCATCAAGACACGTCTCGGTGCACTCGGTATCAATGACAACGAAATCTACAGCGACTACAAATCAGACCGTATTATCGTCCGTTTCCCTTGGCAGGCCGGCGAAAGCGAATACGATGCCGAATCCGCCGTCAAAGAACTCGGCGAAATGGCTGAACTTACTTTCAGACGTGGCGAAGATTACGATACCGACGATGACGGCAATATAATCCCGACCGGAGAAATAGTTCTCAATGGTTCGGATATCGCTTCTGCTGACTATATGCAGCAGCCTGACAGCAACGGAAATCTTGAATGGGTAGTTACTCTTGCTCTCAATGATTCAGGCAAGGACGCATTTGCAGAAGCTACTGCCGAGCTTGCCGGAACAGGTACTCCTATCTCAATATGGATGGACAACACTAAGATTTCCGCACCGTCTGTAAATTCAGCTATTACTGACGGAAATGCAGTCATCAGCGGAAGATTTGACAGCGAATCTTCAAAGAAACTCGCCGACCAGATAAATTCCGGCGCTCTTCCGTTCAAAATGGTAACAAAAAGCTTCAAGACTATTTCTTCAACTATGGGCGAAGGTTCTCTTGACGCAATAATTCTTGCCGCACTTATTGCATTTGTATTCATTGCGATTTATATGATAGTTCTTTACCGTCTCCCCGGATTCGTTGCCGTAATCGCCGTAATCGGACAGATTGCAGGTACTCTTGCGGCTGTTACCGGCTGGTTCGGATTTATGCCGGGTTCGACTCTTACTATCCCCGGTATCGCAGGTATCATACTTGCCGTCGGTATGGGCGTTGATGCAAATATCATCACAGGCGAACGTATTAAAGAAGAACTCCGTTCCGGAAAATCTCTCGATTCTGCAATAAGAGTGGCGTATAAGCGTGCATTTTCCGCTATTCTTGACGGTAATATCACAAACGTTATTATCGCAGTAATACTCATGGGTGCTTTCGGAGTTCCTACAAGCTTCTTCTCTAAAATTCTCAACAATACAGTATTCTTCATGTTCGGTGCAACCACTGAGGGCGTTGTATACTCTTTCGGCTTCACACTCCTTGTAGGCGTTATCTGCAACTTCGTTTTCGGCGTTTTCGCCACAAGACTTATGGTTACAGCTCTCTCCAAATTCAAGGCATTCAAAAACAGAAAGCTTTATGGAGGTGATGTCAAGTGAGTAAAGTTAATAAAAATAAACAATCAACACAGACCGCCGCTTCACCGGCAACTAATGTATTTGATTTCTGCTCCAAAAAAAGAATGATTCTCATTATAGCAATATGTGTGGTAGCTGCTCTGCTCCTCGGTATCATAATAAGAGGCGTAAAGCTCGCCATTGAATTCAAAGGCGGTACAATGCTTACCTATTCATATGACGGAACTCTTGATGTTGATGCTATAGCAGATACAGCTGAAAGTATCGTCGGCGTATCTGTGACAGCTCGTACAGGCGAAAGTCTCGCCGATGACAGCCGTCAGATAACACTCTCATTTACATCGGAGGAAGGTCTGAACGCTGACAGACAGTTTGAACTTACAGAAGCTCTTACATCGGAATTTCCCGATAATCAGCTTGTTCTCTTTGATTCAAACGATGTAAGCCCAGCATCAGGACGTGAATTTCTCCTGAAATGTCTCCTTGCCGTCATAGTTGCAGCGATTCTTGTAATCATCTATATCGCTATCCGGTTCTCGAAAATCGGAGGCTGGTCTGCCGGTGTATGTTCAATCTTCGCTCTCTGCCATGACCTCGCAGCGGCACTTGCCGTGTCAATTCTTGTCGGCTTTGAGTTCAACGCAAATATTGTTGCGGTTATTCTTACGATTCTCGGATATTCAATCAACAATACAATCGTAATCTATGACCGAATCCGTGAAGACCGTACACTTTATCCCAAAGCTACTTTAAATGAACTTATCAATATGGGCTGTTCGCAGTCCCTCAGACGTTCCATAAGAACATCTATAACCACTATCGGAACAATGGTTATAGTATCAGTAGTAGTTCTGGTAAGCGGTTATACTTCACTGCTCAGTTTCTCAGTTCCGCTTATAGCCGGTCTTATTTCGGGTACGTATTCTTCAATATTCGTTGCTCCTGTAACATGGTCATGGTGGAAATCGAGAGAAAATTCCAAAAAATCTGCCGAATAAATAATCACACAAAAAATACCCGTGGATTTTAATTTTTCCACGGGTATCTTTTTATTCTGATTTTTTTGATTTATGTATGATGTATCTACGTATTTTTCTCAGAATATATCCTATGACTACGCTGACACCGCCGATAAATACAATATATCCCGCTGTCGGAAGCAGACATGATACACTGACATAAAGAATAAAATTTCCTGTAAGAACATACGCAATAGCCGAAACACAGGATATTCCAATTCCGGCAATAATCAAAACCGCTCCGCTCCAGAACAAAATATTCCCATACATCGCCAAAAGATAACGCACTCTTTTATCAACTATTATCGCCGTCCATATAAGAATTACTAAGAACAACGCCACAAAGATTCCTATAGTCACATACGAAAGCAGAAAATGTATATTTTCAAGACGGAAATTGAGTTTCCAGCCGATTCTGTCTACAGACATAGTATCAGATATATTATTCGCCGAAAGACTTTTCCGGATTGCATTGTAATCCGATGTCTGCATACGATAGCCGAATACATCTTTGCCGATATTACTGTAATCCGTGAAGAAATCAGCAAGTTCATTTTCCGTAACCGTCGGAGCTTCACCATTACCGTTAAGAATGTAATCAGCATACTTTCCCGTTTTTGAAGAAATAAACTGCATGAAATCAGTTTCTGAAAGATATACCGCAAATTCAGTCTTATTTGCATATCCCTGCGAAGCATCTCCGAAATTGCAGGCATAATAAATTCTGTCTGAAAGACTCATTCCGCCAATATCGGCATTTATTACCGTCCATGTATCCATACGCCGGACACTGTTCTGCAAACCGTCAGCAGTTACGCCAAGTTTCAGGCTCAGTGCGATACATACAACTATAAATATCATCGACGAAATAACCGACAGAAAAAATGCGGCAGTAATACGTGTTCCTCCTACTTTTATTTTTGTTATTTTATTATCTTTCGGCGGTTCGGATTCATATATTTCCTCCGGAATATTTTTTTTCAGGCTTATTTTTTCTGATTTTTGTTCGGGAATTTCTTTTTTAAATTCCGTAATATCTGTTTCTTCTGATATTTCTGTTTCGTCAGACATAATTTCCGAATCCGATACAGGCATTTCTGTTTGCGGATTATTTTCTTCAACATAATTTTCTGTCAGGATTTCTTCTGTCTCCGGATTTCTGCACATAGCTCCGCAATAAATACAGAATGACGAATTACTGTCTCCTATATCCTTTCCGCATGATTTGCATTTCATAAAAAAAATCCTCTCAATATTGATTTCTGTATATCAACAGATTATTATACCTATTATACTATAGAAAACAAAATTTGTCAATAAAAAAGAACTGCCCTTTCCGGACAGTCCTTTATGTATTATTCTTTATTCTGTTTGGATTCTGCATCTGCCTGAACAACATTCTGCGATTTGAGCAGGTCTCTTATCTCTGTGAGAAGTGCTTCTTCTTTTGAAAGTTCAACCGGTGCAGATTCTTCATGCTTTCTGAACTTGTCCATTACGGCGTTTACGAACTTCATAATGACAAATACAACAAGTGCCATTACAAGAAAGTTCACAACGTCCATAAAGAATGCACCGAAACGAAGTTCAGCGTGCCAGAGAGTCAAAGAAAGTCCGTTTATTCCCCCGAAACTGAAAAAACCAAGTATCGGGGAAATAATATTGTCAAGCAGTGATGTTACAAGACCTGAAAATGCTCCGCCTATGATAACACCTATCGCCATATCGACAATATTTCCACGCATGACAAACGCTTTAAATTCCTCCAGTAACTTATGCATTTTTTATTCCTCCTTTTTTTATTTTCTATTTTAAACCTCCGGAATTGACGGGATTTCAGCCGTTTCTTCCTTGACGGTTTTTTTAGCCTGCATATATTCGGGTAATTCGATTTTATCAAGCTCGCTTTCATATGGATTTATTTTCTTCGGCATTGCTTCCACTGCGTGGTCCGCCTGCGACATGAGAGCTTCATGATGTTTCGGAACATATGCTTCCAGTTCGTCGGCATTGGCTCTGCCGGCAAATCCCATTGTAACTCTTGAACGCACATTCACAGCCGATGAAAGCATCGAGGCATCAACTTCCTGCGTTTCCGCCATTGAACCGGATTTACGTTCACCTGTTCCGGCAATAAGGTCATTTGAAGCATTTCCGGTCTGTCTCATATATATTCTGCTGAGATTGCCTGATTCACGTTTTTCCAGAAGAGAACCGTCAACAACCGGAGTATCATTCATATAATCCTGCTGAACCCGCTTCTTCCTGCGGTTGTCAATATCGGCAAACGGGTCGGACGGTATTTCCGGTTCGGTACGTGTTTTTCCGAAAAAATCTTCCTCGTCCGTATTTTTGTGACCTGTACTGCTTCCGCCGTCAAAGAACGCCCAGAAATCTTCCTGTTGTTGTTTTTCGGTTTTCTCCGGATTCTGATTCACCGGCGGTACGCTCTGCATTGCCGAAGAATCATTCATATTCGGCATTTTCTGCATTCCCTGAACCGGCGGATTCATCTTCATTGCCGGCATTCCCTGCATATGATTCGGAATGGCAGACTGCTGAAACATCATCTGCGGAGGCTGACCGTATATCGGCATACCTGACTGGTCATATCCGATTATCTGTGGCTGATTGTATATCGGCATACCCGATTGGTCATACCCGATTATCTGTGGCGGAATATACGGATTCATTACCTGCACCGGCTGTGGCTGACCGTATATCGGCATACCCGACTGGTCATATCCGATTATCTGCGGTGACATATACGGATTCATTCCTTGCATCGGTGTGTACGGATTTATATTCTGCATTGGCTGAACTCCCTGCATTCCCTGAATCTGCTGACCTCTCTGCATTGCCGGCATTCCCTGAACAGGAGCTTTAGCAGGAGGAACAGCAGGCTCATCGTATATGCTGAAATCAAATTCCTCGCTTGAACTGTTAAGTTCATCGGCGGTATAAAGTTCTTTTTTCTGCGATACCGGTGCGGAATCACGGATTATAAAAGTTCCGGTATTCATAGTAAAACCGCCGTTTCCGCTGTTAAATTCTTCTTCAGTGTGATAATTTCCACGGTCAACCTGCTCATAGTTTATATGATTGGGATTTTCGAGATTACTTCCGCATTTTACGCAGAATCTGAAACCTTTTTCATTTTCTGTTCCGCATGAACTGCAAATCATTGAACATAATCCCCTTTCCGAAAATTCTTACGCTTTTATTATAACATTTCCCGTGATTTTTTGCAATAGTTTTCCGGAAATATTTTTCTGAAATACAAATTGATTCTTTACAAATTTTGAAAAAACACTTGCATTTTATTCCTGTGTGTGTTATAATTACTTTAAAATATATCTTTGTGTGAAAGGAATTATAATAACATGAAAAAGAAAATCACCGCAGCTGCCGCTGCCGCATTATCAGTCATCACCGCTGCCATTTCGTTTACTATGAACGCATTCGCTGAGGGCGAAACAGCTTCCGGCGATACTGCATCTCAGGGAACAGGCGGAGGTATGACATCTCTTATTGTTTCAATGCTTCTTATGCTCGTTCTTCTCTATTTCATGGCTATCAGACCTCAGAAAAAACGTGAAAAAGAAGCCGCCGATATGCAGAAAGGTCTCCAGATAGGCGACGAAATCGTCACTACCGGCGGTATCGTCGGCATGATTACACGTATCGGCGATGATAACGTCGTTATCGAAACTGGCGGAGAACGCAATAAAATCCGTGTCAAAAAATGGGCGGTCGCAGAAAATATCACCGCCAACGAGCGTATAAGAACCGAAAAGGCTAAGGCTGCCAAAAATTCTCCGCTCGCCGCTGCCGGTGTTTCCGATACCGAAACAGAAAAAAAGAAATCAAAAAAATCTTCTGACGAAAATAAATAAAAAATATTCAATATGATTTTTAGTGATTTGCGAAAATGAGTTCTAAAATATAAACCCTCTGCATAAAATTATTATAATTTATGCGGAGGGTTTTCGTTATGAAACGTTATCATAAAAATCTATGGGAAAATATCGTCTTCGGATTTGCTGTTTCTGTTCTGTTCGGAATTTTCTGCATGATACTGAGCAGTATCGTTTTTTCCGCCTTGTCGCTCTGCCTTATGAAATCTATGCAGTTTGTGAATTTCCTCACCGTTGTTTCCCTGATGATTGGCGGTTATTTCAGCGGTTTTGTCTGCGGAAGATACCGCCGGAAACACGGACTTATCGACGGCACAGTATGCGGAATTGTAATATACGTCCTCCTTATATCCGGCGGTCTGATATACGGAGTATTTCCCATAAAAGAAAAACTGCTCCTTCTTATGATTGCAGGAGCAGTCGGCGGAGTAGTTGGAGTAAACTCCAAAAGACCCGAAAAATTAATGTGAAATCAATAATTGCCCGATGTATCTTCCATAAGCATAAACTCAATATTATATCTCGTTATCGTTCCGTCGGCATCAATATGAGCACATGTGGCAGGTACATAATCACCTGCTCCGTATGAAGCCGTAATTGCATCGTAAAGTTCATCATATGTCTTTATTGGAATACCATTTATTTCAACAAGAAAATCACCCTTTTGGAGTGCAGTATTCGCAATGTCACTGTCCTCGCTTATATCATTGATATATATTCCGCTGAAACCCTCCGGAATATCAAATCCGAGCTCTTCCCTGACAACAGCCATATTCTGAACATTGCTCATATCAATAAGCGTTATGCCGATTCTGAAACGTCCGCTTATAAATCCGTTGTTTATGAGTTCCTCAATGATAGGCTTCGCTTCGTTTATCGTAATCGCAAAGCCAAGTCCCTCATAATAACCGCTCACGTATTTCGATGAAGTTATGCCGATTACCTGACCGTACATATTTACAAGCGCACCGCCGGAATTTCCAGGAGAAATAGCCGCATTTGTCTGTAAGCAGTTCATCTCGAATCCTGTTGAATCGCTCCGGATAGAACGATTAACCGCTGAAATTATACCGTTCGTGACTGTTCCTGTAAGTCCTGCCGGATTTCCGATTGCTATAACCTGTTCGCCTACTACAACCTCATCAGAATTGCCTAAAACAGCAGGATTAAGAGATGACGCTGTAATTTTAAGCACCGCAATATCCGTTTTTGTATCACGTCCGATTATCTGTGCCGAATATACTTTTTCATCGGCTGTATGAACCTCATGAAAACCTTCGGCTTCCAGAACATGAGCATTCGTGACAATATATCCGTCACCTGTCAGAATAACTCCCGAACCCGTGCCGACAAGTTCACTTTTAAATGCATTTTTATAAGTATAAATTTCAACAATCGATTCACGGACAACTGAAGCGACTCCCTCTGTGGAATATCTTCCGTTTTCGTCAACCGTATTAATTAATCTGTCAGCACCCTCCGGCTTTCCGTTCTGATATATAACTACCTGATTCAAATTGCTGACATCTGCTATGCGCTGTGAACTTGTGCGTATATCGTAAACAATTCCGCCTGCTCCGATTATAATTGTAATTATAATCAGCAGAACAAAAAGCGCAATTATCACTCTTTCACGACGTTTATGTCCACGCCCGTCAAAAAATTCAGCTGCCTGCTGTCCGCTCTTTATATCCGGATTCGGAAAACCTATCGGTTCATACATAAAAGGGTCATACTCCGGTGTTTCCGCTGTGGGAGGCGGTAAATCATCTTTATTATATTCTCTCCCGTCCGGTGAATCAAGCGGTACATCTATTTCTTCATGAAAAAAAATTTCTTTTCCGGAATATGATTTTTTTTTCTCGTCCATAGTTGCTCCTTATATCTTTTTTATAGACTCACTTTTTGTCGGGTCAACAGGTATCTGTATCTGAAACTCCGTATATTCTCCGTAAACGCTCTTTACAACAATGTGACCCTTATGCAGATGAACTATCTTACGTGATATTGATAATCCCAGTCCAAGACCGGTCTTATCTTTTCCACGTGAGGAATCCGTTTTGTAAAACCGGTCGAAAACCTGCTGTATTTCCGAATCTTTAAGACCTTCTCCTGTATTGCGTATTCCGATAATACATATATCGTCTTTTTTGTCAAAGCGAAACGAAAGAGTTCCGCCCTTATTTACGAATTTAACGGCGTTCTCCACAAGATTATAAACAACCTGCTGCATAAGGTCAGCATCAACAACAGCCATAAGGCGACTGCTGTCAAGCTCCTCGATTTGTAATTCCTTAGCTTCAATATTTTTCTCGAACATAAGCACAACCTTGATAACAAGGTCGGTGATATTTGTTTCCTGAAAATTGGGTTTCATTGTACCGGCTTCAAACCGGCTCATGTTTAGCATTGATGTTATCAGTATACGCAGACGCTGTATTTCCTGAGATACAAGAACAAGATATTCCTGCTGACGGCTTTTTTTTATAGTTCCGTCAAGTATTCCGTCAACAAATCCGCCGATAGTCGTCATAGGTGTGCGGAGTTCATGAGAAACATTGGCAATAAATGTACTGCTGGTTTCCTCACTTTTCTCGATGCGTGCCGCTATGGCGTTCACATGGTCGGAAATAAGCTGAAGATTCTGAGAAAGTTCAGCCGGAACAAGTTTTTCCGAAAAATCTCCTTTAGCATATTGTCCGGTAATCTTAAGAAGCTGTGATTCATATTCAATATATCTTCCGGTTTTATATCTGAAAAATACATAACAGACTGCCATTGCCAGAAATGCAAATGCAATATATATCAACAACATTACAAAAGTATATGATTCAACATCATCGGTGGTACGGTAAGCCATTATATAATGAGGAACATATTGCTTTTTGGATTTCACAAAAAACTTTGAGCCGAAAGTAAGTGCCGGTACACTCTGAGATACCACAGATGTATTTAAATCAAGATAATCGGCATTTCCAAGCTGTTCCATCACCTGATTGCTGAGAGCCGGTGTGCTTTCCGCTTCGCCGTCGGCACATACAAGACATTTTCCGTTTTCGTCATACATAAAAATTCTTATCTGCCATTCCTCAGCGAGTTTTAGACAGAGACGTTCCGCTGTTTCAATATACGTATCGGGAGTTTCATGATATGCGTCAGAAATATAACTTCTGAAAAGCTCTCCCGATGCTTTCAGACTGTTGAGCTGTGACCTCTGATAAATAGCGGAAGAAACGCTGATTATCACTGCACCAAGAATTACAAGAACGCAGAATATAATAATCACTATAAGCCTGAAAATCTTATAATATGAGCTTTCTTTATAATTCAACAGAATCTACCACGCTTATAAAAGTTTACTCTTCTTCCTCCGCCTCAAATTTATATCCCACGCCCCAGACAGTTTTCAATGACCATTTATCCGATACATTCTCTAATTTTTCACGCAGACGCTTGATATGAACATCAATAGTACGTGAATCGCCGTAATATTCAAATCCCCATACTTCGTCAAGAAGCTGGTCACGTGTATATACCCTGTTAGGGTTGGAAGCAAGATAGTAAAGCAGTTCAAGTTCTTTCGGCGGAGTATCGACAATCTTTCCGTTTACTTTGAGTTCATAGCGTGTCATATTTACTGAAAGCCTGTCGTACCGGACTTCCTTGACCTGCGGTTCAGCGTTGATACTTCCTACACGGCGGGTTACTGCATTGATTCTGGCAATAACTTCCTTTGCATCAAACGGCTTTACAATATAATCATCAGCTCCGAGTTCAAGACCGATAACCTTATCAATTGTCTCTCCCTTTGCGGTTATCATGATTATCGGAACATTTGATTTTTTGCGTATTTCCCGGCATACCTGCCATCCGTCCATACCCGGCAACATTATATCAAGAAGTACCATATCCGGTTTCAGCGCATTGAATTTTACAACGGCTTCCTCACCATCGTGAGACAGAATAATACTGTATCCGTCTTTTTCGAGATACAGCCTTAACAGGTCGCAGATATTTTTATCATCGTCAACTATGAGTATCTTTAAACTTTTTTCATTTGCCATATCATTTCCCTCTTTCTGTTTGCCGATATCATTATCTATAAAAACACATATAATAATCAGCCTGTTCTATTTAATATTATAACTCACATTCATATAAATGTCAACAAATTTCCATGCCTTTTTAATTTGTTTTCTGATAAAACAAAAGCACAGACGTTATAAAATCATCTGTGCTTTTTATTATATTATTCTTTTTCTTCTTTCGGTCTCAGCATTGGCGAATTCGGGTCAAGCCTGAGGATAAGCTTCTTTACTTCCTCGTCAAGCGTAAGATTATACATTATTTTGAGTGCGTTCAGTGCATTCGGAATATCTTTATGTGCAATATAATGCGTTGCAAGCTGTGCCGCAACCTCGATTACCTTTCTGTCCGGTCCGAACTCAATATCATATTTCTTCATTGTATCAATTATCTGCTTCTGAGTAGGACGGACTATCGGACTTCCTTTCAAATCCGCCAGATGTTTCATTTCAAGCGGAATTGCAGGATTAGGTGCAAACATCACACTTGCTGTATAGAAAATCACAGCATCTTCATATTCTCCGTAATCCACAAGCGTATATCCGATATTTGCATAACAGCGTGCAATTGACACCGGTGATGATGCTATTTTCAGCGTATCCCGTGTAGTTTCAAAGACCATTTTCTTATTCCGGATTATCTTATATATTTCTGTAAGCTCAAAGCGTGGCCCTACATCAACCGGATTGTATTCAATCGCCTTTTCAAGAATCGGGATAGCATCGATATTTGCTCCGGTCTCCACAAGAAGATATGCATATGTCGTGATATATGCCGAAAAATCAAATGGCGTGCGGTTGAGTATCTTATCCTGTTTGAAAAGCAGCTGACAAAGATTATCCTCAAAAGGATTGCGCAAAGAAACAAATTTTGCCTTTTCTGTAGGTGCATATTCAAGAATTATCTTCTTGTATAGTCTTTCTGCAACCGGAACAGCTTCTATTATCTGTTTCTTGCTTATCATATCGACAATGCGGTTGTATACCATGTCAAGACGTTCGCCGTCAAGATGTGTAAGACGTTCTATTTCCTGTTTGCGTTCTTCCGGCATAAGCTCCATGATAAGCTCCCCAACTGCATTAAAGCTGTCCAGATCACCGGCATGAGCATATTTTTCGGCTTCGGCTTTAAGTATTTTGTCATTCTCCTCCGCTGAATCTCCGAGTTTTGCACGCAGTTCTTTTATCAATTCGTTTTTTTCCATGTTTTACCTCATTAATTTATTTTCTTTTTGCCATTTCTTTCTGGAATTTGGCATCAATTTTTGCCTGTTTCTTCATTGCCTTTTCCTCTGCCTTAGTAAGCGGACGCTGAGGTGCAGCAGGTGCTGACGGCATCGGTGAAGAAGATGTTCCGGACTGCGGAGAATACGGTTTTCTTGCAGCTCCCGGACGGTATTCATCATACTGCGGAACAGATACGGAACGTGCTCTTGCTTCGGCTGCTTTCTTTTCTTTCAGAGAACTGTCGCCAAGCTGTGAAAGAACATCTTCAATGGAATCAAGTACAACTGTTCTCTGTTTAAGTCCCTGTGTTTCGGTAAGGCTTTTGTCGGCGTATTCCTTTGATTCTGAAATCGCACTGATAAATGCCTGTGATGTTGAACGTGCATGAGGATTTGTGGCAATTTTCGATACATTTGCAGTCGCCGGAGAACCCTTTGCCGCTTCGGCGGCGGCAATTCTCTGTCCCGGTGTCATATCTTTGACAGATGTCGGAACTTCCTGAGCGGCTACTATGGCATCACGGAGACGTGTATTCTGGTTAAATGTCTGATTGAATGTAAGCGGAGCATTTGCAGAAGGTATATTCTGTCCGGAAATCTGTCCGGCAACAGGTACAAGCATAGGCTGACCGTTCATATCATATCCCTGAATCTGCATCTGAATATATGAGTATATCGGCTGACCGGCAGCATCATATCCCGTAAGCTGAGGTACAGACATAATCTGACCTATAACACCTGCTGTTTGTACAGGAGATACAGCCTGATACGGAATAGGAGCAGGTGCGACCGGCTGAACAGGAATCGGCATAGGCGCAACCGGCTGAACCGGAACAGGCGCAGGTGAAACCGGCTGAACAGGAACAGGTGCAGGTGCAACCGGCTGAACCGGAACAGGCGCAGGTGCAACCGGCTGAACCGGAACAGGCGCAGGTGCAACCGGCTGAACCGGAACAGGCGCAGGTGAAACCGGCTGAACAGGAACAGGTG
>CAMWYX010000015.1 GCA_947178575.1 uncultured Ruminococcus sp.
ATAAAGAATCAAACAATTAATTTCATAAAATTTCGTTGACAAACTTTGAATTATATGCTAAAATATATTTATCAGATTTTAGCAAGATTATTTAATCAATTGTTTCCGAAATGTAAATTGATAAATAATCAAAACTTTTGAATCAGAAATTCACGGGAGGAATTAAACATGAATTTTCTTAAAAAAACAGCTGCGGGCGCACTTGCTCTGTGTATGGGTCTTGTCTTCATAGCACCGGCAAATATTACACCGGCTGATTACGCCGAAGCCGCAGACCTCACAGACAACATGACATGGGATGCCGTAAAAATCGGCGGTGCAGGCTTTGTCTCCGGAATCGCTACCGGTCAGAAAGAAATGTATCTGCGTACAGACGTAGGCGGTGCATACAAATGGAATTACGATACAAACCGCTGGGAACAGCTTCTCGCATTCATCAACGACACAGACAGAGGTCTGCTGTCCGTAAAAGGTATGGCTATCGACCCGACAGATGACAATACAGTGTATTTCCTCTGTGGCTGTGCTTATTTCTCGGACGCAAGAACTGTTATCTTTAAAACAACCGACGGCGGAAAAACATTCACACAGTCAGATGTAACGGAACATATTCAGGTTCACGGAAACGGCGACGGACGTGAATGTATTGAACCCATTGCCATTGACCCCGATAATCCGGATACTATCTATGCAGGAGGCGATGTAACTGCCGGTAAATCCGCACTTATAAAATCAACCGACGGAGGCGAAACCTGGAATCCCGTTATTGGTTATGATGATTTGGGACTTTTCTCCGGCGAACTCAAATATCCTTCATGGACAAACAACATGGTACGAGGCACTGAACCGTCAAAAGAATACAATGCACAGAACGGTATCGGCTGTATTCACATCGAGGGCGGAAAGGTCTATGTCGGAACATCAGTTACCGGTCAGGCAAATATCCACGTCGCAGACGTAAAAGACGATAAATTTGAAGTTCTTACAAAAGACCTGCCGACAGCAAATTATCCGTGTTCAATCACCAATGACGGACAAGGAAATATTTTCTTTACATACATTGCAGGTCTTGCATTCTCCGGAAGTGCCGGCGGTGCATACAAGTATAATATTGAAAGCGGTAAAGTTACAAAACTTTCGGTCAGCGACAATGCAGTCGGTATGATTGAAGTCGACAAAAACGACCCGAACAAAATGGTTGCAAGAACCTGCGGTGTATGGGGTTCTCAGCTCTATGAAGCATGGACGGAAAATTCTTCACCGGCATGGGGAGACCAGTTTTTCCGTTCAACCGACGGAGGCGAAACATGGCAGGATATTACTCCCGGTAAGGAAGAAGGACCATGGGGCGAAAAGTGGCTTGTATCAAACTATATGGATACAAACGGCTATGACTGGATTTACGGCAAGGCTTGTCACTGGGGAAGCAGTATTATAATCGACCCACGCAATTCCGACAGAATACTGATGACCTCCGGAAACGGTGTTTTTGCCTGCGACAATGTATGGGACGAAAAGGGAGTACAGTTCTATTTCCAGCCCGACGGCGTTGAAGAAGTCGTTGCACTTGATTTCACAAGCGTTCCGAACGGAAACAACTATTCCGCAATCGGCGACTATGACGGATTTATTCACAGGGATATAAGCGAAATAGGCGAACAGTATAAACCGAATATAGGTTCAACAAGTGCAATCGCCTATTGTCCGCAGAATCCGGACGTTATGGTGAGAATCTCCGAACATGACAAAGGTGCATACTACAGCACAGATGCCGGAAAAACATGGACAGAAATGGCAAATCAGGGAAGCGAAGGCGGAAAAGCTGCAATAGCACAGATAGGAGACGACAAATACAGAATCTTCCATAGTGCCTCAAACAGTGGAAATGTACAGTATACTGACGATTTCGGTAAAACATGGAATGACTGCTCCGGTATTCCGTCACAGTACGGCTCTAAACCTACTTTCGTACTCGTTGAGCCGGAAAATCCGGATATTGTTTACGCATACGCCACATATTACAATTCATCATGGGGATATTCCAAGCCCGAACCGACAGCCGAGGACGCACAGTACAAGTTCTGTGTAAGTACCGACGGCGGAAAGACATTCACATCAACAGATGTATGTATGTACGACCAGTGCGACAGTGCAGGACGTCTTGCATATCTCAGAGAAGGTGAACTTATTCTCGGCGGAGGCTGGTATGGTATGTATCACGCCACTGTCAAGGACGGAAAAGCAACTATCGAAAAACTCGACAGCGTTGATTACTGCAAGACTGTCGGCTACGGCGCACCAGAAAAAGACGGCGGAGTAAATACGCTCTTTATATTCGGAAAACCGGAATCCACAGACCCTGAAGGAATTTACCGCTCGACAGACGGCGGAAAAACATGGGACTGCATTAATACGGATAAACTCTACGGCGGTACAGGAAACGGAAACTTCCTCGTAGGAGATATGGACGAATTTGGTACTGTTTTCATGTCAACTGTAGGTGCAGGAATCGTATGCGGTAAGCTTTCGGACAATGTTGAACCGTCACCCAAGCCCTCCGAAACAACAACAAAACCGGCTGTTACAACTACACCTGCTCCGACTACAGGTAAAGACGATACAACAACCGCTGTTCCGTCCTCGAAAACTCTTTACGGCGATGTCAATGTTGACGGTGAAGTGACTGTTGCAGATGCTACACTTCTGCTCCAGTATCTCGGAAACAGGGATAAATATACAATTTCAGACCAGGGAAAAATCAACGGAGACGTTGACGGCGAAGCAGGACTTTCGGCTGTTGATGCTCTTTCTATCCAGCGTTTTGATGCAAAACAGGTTGATTCACTTCCGCTGAAAAAATAAAAAATACCGGAGTTCTTCCGGCAATCAATAATCGGAACAAATTAAAAAACGCACGTATTTTCAGAAATTTTAACTGAAATACGTGCGTTATATTTTTTAAATCAACTCAATTATTACGTGTTGTCGAAAGTTCCGCATACTTTGCAAGAATAGCCGACGCATCATTTGAATCAACCCGACCGTCATTGTTATAATCGAAAATTGTGGAATTCAGTGTCAGTTTTTTGCCTGTAGACAGCATGGAATATGCCGAAAGAACTTCGGAAGCATCGGCGGACGTTATCTTTCCGTCGCAGTCTGCATCACCCGAAATAAGTTCAGGATAAACATAAGGAATAACATCAAATCTTTTATATTGACTGGCTGCCTCTAATGGTGATATGTCATTCTGAAGAAAGTCGGTGAGAGTATTGTCCACAAAAAAGTAAAAATAGAAATGGCTTATATCATTATATCTAAGCCAATGATTTTCATTGGAATATCCCATACTTATTCCGCTGTGATATTCCGGATAAGACGAAAGAGCACCGCCGTTATTATTTTTATACTCACGAATCATATCCGAAATGTCCTGTACATCTTTCAGACCATATACAATCATTGTACAACTGTCTTCTTCCTCTATGAAATCAATCTTATAGTCAATATCGGTATCTTCCAAAGTAAAGTAATCACGGACTTCGTCAAAGGTATTAAGTACCAGCGTATCTTTTGTAGGATATTCGCTTTCTGCACAGACAGCTGACGGACACATTCCCGTAAATATTATGCCTGTTGTAAGAAGTGATATTATTTTCTTCATAGAATCAGTCTCCTTTTGACTTTTCTTCTTATACCATATTATATCATATAATTCAAAAATTGTCAAGATAGTAGAGGGATTTTTATTGATATTGGCAAAAATTGTACATGTTCGGTTTTTAACGGTGACTTCCTCCGCCTCCGTGACTTCCTCCACTGCTTCCTCCACTGCTTCCTCCGGAACTGCTGTTTGACTCTATCTTATGTTTTGTGGTATAAGTCCGGATAAAGCGGTCATCACGGCAAGTGAACTGTGTATCCTGCGGAGATACGTATGCTTTCGGATTTGCGGAACTCTTGAATTTATATTTACTCTTTACTGAAAAAAAGTATATAACTCCTGCTCCGACACCAATCGGAAAAGCAAAAAAGAAAGCGTGCAGACGCATTCTTAACGGTTTCCGACCGCTTATTACAATTTCGCCGTTATGGAAATAAATGTAATTCTGTGTATCCTTGTCATAATAGTAAGAGGAATTTTCTTTTCCGTAATGTTTAAGCTGTTCAACGAAACATTCAATACCTGATTTTATTTCATTTGTATAAAGAGTGTAGTCTGTTACGCTTGATGCCGGAAGATAATCATAGACTTCTTCAAAAATATCGTCAATATGATTCTGATAATATATTATTGCCTTTCCGCTTGTGGAAATATAGTCGTAAGCCGGTTTTTCGCCCGTAAAATCCATAAAGAAAATAACGCCGTCGGTATCTTTGCCGAAAGCCTCCTCATAGACGGAATCGGCGAATTTTCTTGTTTCGCTGTCGGTCATTGCGTATTCCGGAGATGCCATAAATACAAGAATATTCATTTTCAGTTCTGCGGCCGCCGATTGTATAACCGCATTGATTTCGGATTCCGTACCGGAAGTGAAAAAATCAGGGCCGTCAAAAACCACGGAATCGGAAGCATTTCCGCTCCAGCCTTTGGCATAGTTATCCGCCTCGCTTCCTGCTGACGCACTGAAAACAAATACCGGAAGTATACAAATCATGAGATATACAGCGGTAACGGCTGAGATAAAACGTTTTATATTTTTCATATTAAAAACTGCCCTCCAAAAAATCCCGCAATCATGAAAATCAATCCGACAAGGCACGAAAACAGAGCAAGTTTTTTCTTGTCGAGAGGAGGAGTTCCGGCGAGTTTTCCGGTCTGACCGTTTATTGCAAATTCGTAAACCTCGCCCTTGTATCTGTAAGTCATAAACCACACCGGAAGCATAATATACTGCCAGCGTACCCTGTCTACTTCATAGCTTTCATGATGAGCGGTTACTGCACTGTATCCGGCGATACTTCCATAAATTATCTCACGGCTTGCCTGAGCCGCTCTTTCACGTATGCGAGGGAATACTCCTGCACGGTCAACATCGTATTTATCCGCAAAAAATCCGCTGAAATAGGACATCGAAAAAGGCTTAATCTCCGAATAGTCAAAAGGTTCGATTGATTCCATAAGAAGGTCTTCTATTTTGCTTTCACCGTCGGCAGGGATTCCACGGGCACATATTTTTGCATTTCTGTCAACGGAATATTCTTTTGTTTCGGTATATCTGTAACTTCCGGAAGTCCATGAATGAACGTGTTTTCCGATACCGTGGAACTCTGCGTCCATTCTGCAGTCAGCAACCCAGAACGGAACATACAGACCGGTTATTTTTTCGAGCTGTTGTTCTGATTTGAAATCTGAGGGAATAAATTTTTTCTTACTGCACCATTTTTTAAAAGTATCGACTGCCTGTTCACGTTCGATTTTAAATCCGATTACCTTATCCGGCTTAAAATCTCCGGTAAGCCGTCCGGAAAGTATAACCGGACTGTGACAATAATAGCAGAAAGTAGCCGTTGTATTATCATCAGCCATTATTTCTGCTCCGCAGCTGCTGCACGTATAAAGATTGGTATGTGATTCAAATTCCTGTTCGCCGGCGGTGTCCCTCTGCGAATCATTTTCGGCTGTGATTTCCCTGAACTGTTCCATAGTAAAGGAACTCCGGCAGAAATCACATGAAAGATGCTGTGATGACGGATTGAACACAAGTTCAGCACCGCAGTTGGGGCATTTGTACTGTGAAGTTTCCAAAGAATCAACTCCTATAATTAAATTCCACTACTATTTTAACACATATTTTTCCTGTTTGCAATAGAAAAAATATTCAAACTCAGTCATCAACAAGAAATTTATAAGGCGGAACATCAAGAGCTTCGGCGATATCGAACAGCGTATCAAGAGATAAAGTTCTCGCTACATTAGGAGCTTCAACAGCACCCAGAAAAGACGGACTTTTATCAATCATTTCCGCAAGTTCTTCCTGTGTCAGATTTTTCAATCTTCTGTAATAATTGATTTTCAGACCCATTTTTCTGTATTTTTCAAAATGTTCTTTTTTCATAAATGTCACCTGCCTTATACACTTATTTTATCATAAAGACTTGACATTATGAATAAACTAAGATACAATAATAATTGTATTAAATACAATTAAAAATGCTTTTAAAGCACTAAAGGAAGGTAACAGATATGAAATCGGCTTGTTTTACCGGTCACAGAAATCTACCTCGGAACTTATCAAAAATTGAATTACTGCTTTACAGTACGCTCGAAAAAGCAGTAACCGAAAAAGGTATTGTTAAATTCTATGCCGGCGGTGCTGTCGGCTGGGACACTCTTGCAGAATTGACTGTTCTCAAACTTAAGAAAATATATCCACACGTCCAGCTTAATCTTGTTCTGCCATGCTCCGGTGAGGAACAGACAAAAAAATGGTCTGCGGAACAGAAAAAAATTTTCTACGATATTCTGGAACGTGCCGATTCCATAGAATATACATCACCTTACTATTTCAAAGGCTGTATGAAAAAGCGTAATAAGAAACTTGTTGAATATGCCGATATATGCTACTGCTTTTACAATCCCAGTCTGTTTCGCAGCGGAACAGCTCAGACTGTCCATATGGCAAAAAAGAAAGAAATCCCACTGATAAATTTTTTTATAAAATAAACAATTGATTGTTCGTATACGACAAAAATGCTGTACAGAGAAACTCTGCACAGCATTTTTTATCAGAACCATCCGCAAAAAATACAATATATGTATTTTATGTGGACACGCTCTCAGAAGCTATTTCTGCATCAGGATATTACTTGTTGAGACGAGCTTCAAGCTTATCAAGCTCCTCATAGAGAGCAGCCGGAACTTTACCGCCCTTTGCCGCAATATCATCATTGTAATATCTTCTCATCTCAGCAATTTCTGCTTTCCAGAGGTCAGTATCAACATTAAGGAGCTGGTCCATGATTTCGGGAGTAACTTCGTCCTCGATTCCCTCCACATTGATGTCGCCCTTCTTCGGAAGATAGCCGATAGCAGTTTCATCAGCGTCAACAGTATTTTCGCATCTCTTGATAATCCAGTCGAGAACACGCATATTGTCGCCGAATCCCGGCCAGATGAAATGACCTTCTGCGTCCTGCTTGAACCAGTTTACATTGAAAATCTTCGGAGCTTTATCGCCGAGCTTCTCGCCCATTTCGAGCCAGTGAGCCCAGTAATCGCCTACATTGTAGCCAATGAACGGCTTCATAGCCATCGGGTCGTGACGGAGTACGCCTACTGCACCGGCTGCTGCTGCTGTTGTCTCGGAAGATACGGCAGAACCGATATAAGTACCGTGAGTCCAGTCAAATGACTGATATACAAGCGGTGTTGTTGATGCACGTCTGCCGCCGAATACAATAGCAGAAATCGGAACGCCTGCCGGATTATCAAATTCAGGTGAAATGCAGGGGCAGTTTGTAGCCGGAGCTGTGAAACGTGAATTGGGGTGAGCAAGCTTCTTTTTCTTGCCGTCTGCACCGATTTCTGAAGTCCATTCCTTGCCGTTTGTCTTGATACCTGTCCACTCTGTAGCATCTTCCGGAGGATTCTTGTCAAGACCCTCCCACCATACTGTATTGTTGGCATTGTTGAGAGCAACGTTTGTGAAGATAGCGTTCTTCTTTGTAGAAGCAAGAGCGTTGTAATTGGACTTTTCGCTTGTTCCGGGAGCAACGCCGAAGAAACCGTTTTCAGGGTTGATAGCATAGAGTCTGCCGTCCTCGCCGGGCTTGAGCCATGCAATATCATCGCCTACTGTGAATACCTTGTAACCGTTCTTGAGGTATCCCTCGGGCGGAATGAGCATGGCAAGATTTGTCTTTCCGCAGGCAGACGGGAAAGCAGCGCAGATATATTTTGTTTCGCCGTCGGGCTTCTGAACGCCGAGGATAAGCATATGCTCAGCCATCCAGCCTTCGTTCTTGCCCTGGAATGAAGCTATACGGAGTGCAAAGCACTTCTTGGAAAGGATAACGTTTCCGCCGTATGCAGAATTGATTGACCAGATAGTATTGTCCTCTGGGAACTGAACTATATATCTCTTTTCAGGGTCAACATCAGCCTTTGAGTGAAGTCCACGAACGAAGTCATTTGAATCGCCGAGCTTATCGAAAGCAGCCTTACCCATTCTTGTCATGATGTTCATATTGAGAACAACATAGATAGAATCGGTAATCTCAACGCCTACCTTGGAAATAGGAGAGGCAACAGGACCCATTGAATACGGAATAATATACATCGTCTGACCCTTCATAGAACCGTCATACATAGGACGGAGCATATCATACATTTCCTGAGGGTCTTTCCAGTTGTTTGTAGGGCCTGCATCTTCCTTGTTTCTTGTACAGATAAATGTTCTGTCCTCAACTCTGGCAACATCGTTGACAGCTGTTCTGTGGTAGAGACAGCCCGGATATTCGTCCTGATTGAGCCAGTACATCTTGTTGGGGTCGCCCTCCGGAAGTGAAGTAACTTCTGCTCTGAGCTGGTCGAGCTGTTCCTCCGAACCGTCAATCCAGACAACCTTTTCAGGCTTGCAGAGAGCAATCATTTCGTCTACCCACTTTAAAACATTGGCATTTGTTGTAAGTGACATTGTGGTTTACCTCCTGAATAAAAAATCTTACAGAAAGAAAATTTAAAATTTCCTTATGTATTATTATATCTTATTTTTTCCTGACTGTCAATACATACAGATAATATTTTTTTCCTGAAAATGCCGTCACGGCAGAATATATGTCAGAACTGCACAATATTTTCAACATAAAGTTGTTTAAAACGTAGAAAATTTCAGGATATTGGAAAAATTTTGAATATATTATTGAAACGGAAAAAAAAATATGATATAATATCAGCATAATAACACTGAAAGCGGGGACGAAATTAATGAAGAAACCAATTATAACTATAGAACGCCAGTACGGAAGCGGTGGAAGTATTATCGGAAAAATAGCAGCCGAAAAACTCGGAATCAGCTGCTATAACAGACAAATACTTGATATGACTGCCGAAAAATGCGGATATGACAAATCCAAAATTGAAGCTGCCGAAGAAACTGTTCCTACAAGTTTTCTGTATTCACTTATGCTTTCCGCAAATCCGGCACGGGCAATGGAAAATAATCTCCCGCTGTCAGATAAAGTATTTTTAATGGAAAGCAAAATAATAAACGAAATCGCAGACAAGGAAAGACAGTTCGTGATAATAGGAAGATGCGGAAGCTATATTCTCGAAGACCGCGGCTGCTTCAATGTTTATATCTATGCGCCTGAAAAATTCCGTGCAGCGCGCGCTGTTTCAGAATACGGCGTACAGGCTTCACGAGCCGAAGCAATAATGAAAAAAGCCGATAAACGCCGTGAGACTTTCTTTAATGTTAATACCGGAAGAAGCTGGCAGGATAAGGAAATCTATTCACTTTGCCTGAACAGCGAAATCGGCGACGAACTCTGTGCCGATATTATCGTAAAGGCTTATACAGAGTACAACAAAAATCTTGCAAGATAAGAGAAATAATCAAAAAAAACATCATATATATCTCTATCTAAGGACAGGAGTTTCCCGTAAAAAAGGAAACTCCTGTTCTTATTTATTTTGTTTTTACTTGTGATATTTTCCGTTTGTGTTTATCTGGAATGCACGATAAATCTGCTCCAGAAGCATAACTCGGGCAAGCTGGTGCGGAAACGTCATCTTTGACATTGATAATTTAATATGTCCGGCTGATTTTATTTCATTGTCAAGCCCGAAAGAACTTCCGATAATAAAAGTAATCGTGCTGAATCCGTTTACGCCTGCCGATGATATTTCCGAAGCAAACTGTTCACTGGTGAATTGTTTCCCCTCGATACAAAGCGGAATTATCATACCGGAGGCAAATTTTCTGATTTCCGCTGCCTCTTTTTTCAGTGCAGACAATATTTCTTTTTCCGACGGATTATCGCTGAGACGGCATTCGTCAAGCTCGTGAATTTCAATATTGCAGTATCTGCCAAGACGTTTTATATATTCTCCGCAGGCATTCCGGAGGTATTCCTCTTTAAGTTTTCCGATTACAATAAGATTTATTTTCATAATTTTTCCTCAAAAAATAACCGCTGCACCTTTTGTTTCAACCGGAGCAACGCCCAGAAGATAATCACGCCCACGAACATATCCACAGAGTGCGGATTCAACCGTGGAATATGCAATATCGGGACGGTTGTTGTCCTGACTGAGATGACCGAGGACAATATATTCAGTTCCACGGCTGATAAGTTTTGCCGTCTGAACAGCACAGTCATTATTTGAAAGATGACCGTTCGGCGACAAAATACGCTCTTTGAGATAAAGCGGATACGAGCCGTTCCGGAGCATCTGTTCATCATAATTTGATTCAATAAGAACCAGCCGGCAACCGGAAAGAGCCTTATCAACCTCATCTGTAATATGCCCTAAATCCGTACACACCGCACATAATCTGTCATCTGATGTGCGTATCCGGTAACCACAGCTTTGTATTGTATCATGCGGAGTATTGAAGCACGTGAGTTCATTTCCTCCACATGAAATAGTTTTGCCGGTCATATCCACCACCGGCGAGGACGGGGAAATCCTGTCGCTGTCGCATAATCTCTGTAAAGTCCGTTTCTGACCGTATACCGGTACTGATATGTTTTTTGTAAGCATTTTCAGTCCGCTGACGTGGTCGGAATGTTCATGAGTTATAAACACACCCCTAATCGCCGAAAGCGGTATATTATTCACCGTAAGGGCTGAAGAAAGCCGGCGGAAACTTACTCCGCAGTCTATAAGTATTCCGCCCCTTTCCGTGCCTATAAATGTTGAATTTCCGTTGCTGGAACTGAAAAGCGGATATATTCTTGCCATTATGCCGTTATCCCTTTGCCGGTATTCTTGAGGCAATACGCATAGCAAAATCGCTGAAATTCTGCGTCTGAAGAATAATTCGTCCCGGCCCTGTGAGCTTAGTCAGGAAAAGACCCTCACCGCCGAAAAATATATTTCCGAGTCCTTTGACGGTTTCAACCTCATATTTAACGCTTATATCGAAAGCGACAACGTTTCCTGTATCGACTTTCAGAACTTCACCCGGTGCGAGAACACGGTCAACCATATCGCCGTCAACTTCAAGAAATGCCATTCCATAGCCGAAAAGTCTTTGGAGAATAAATCCCTCACCGCCGAAAAGACCGGCTGAAAGCCTTTTAGTGAATGTAGCTTTCAGGTCAACAGTCTGTTCCGCAGCAAGAAACGCACCTTTCTGTACTATGAGTTCTCCTCTTGATATATCCACCGGAACTATAGAACCCGGACAGGTAGCCCCGAAAGCAATTTTTGCTCCGTTCACAGTCGATGTATAATTAGCCATAAATATGGATTCACCAGTGAACATTCTGCCAAGACTTCTGCCGAGACCACCTCTTGCATTAGTGGTCATGGTTATGCCTTCGGTCTGCCATATCATGCCGCCGGACTGTGTGAACATTGATTCACCGGCATTCAGAGTAGTTTCAACAGCCGGAACAGTGCTGCCTATAAGCTGATAATTCATGTAAAAATCCCCTTTCGTCAGATAAAAATACAATAATCTGAAAACATTATATCATACAATCTGACATAAGTCAACACTCTCCGAATGTTTTTCGTTCACAGAAAATTTACAAATTACCCGTTGACAAAATTATCGAAAACGTGTATAATAAAAATAGTATTAATATTTTAAGGGCTGTGAAGGGAAATAAAATCTGCTGAGTTTCACAGAGAGCCGCTGTCCGGTGTAAATGCGGTAAACAGATACAGGTCATAACTCGTCCCAGAGCTTCCGGCTGAACAGGTCTCCAATTAGGCACGGACGTGTTTCTCACGTTACAGGGATATGCATTGTATGATGCTGAAAAGCGGGTGTGACTTCACACCAATCAAGAGTGGTACCGCGGATTTTTTTCGTCTCTTTCATGCACAGGCATGAGAGAGATTTTTATTTTTATCCGGAAAACGGATTCAGAGAAAGGAATGTTTATCTATGAACGCATCAAAATATACGCGTCAGTTTTTTGAAGCTCCAAAAACTGCAATGAAATGGACGAAGAAATCTTATGTTGAAAAAGCTCCGATATGGTGCAGTGTTGACCTCCGTGACGGCAATCAGGCACTTATCATACCTATGAATCTCAGCGAAAAACTCGAATTTTTCAAACTCCTCGTTGACATCGGATTCAAGGAAATAGAAATCGGATTTCCTGCCGCCTCCGAAACAGAATACGAGTTCTGCCGTACATTGATTGAGGAAAATCTCATTCCCGATGATGTAACAATTCAGGTACTCACACAGTCACGTGAGCATATCATCAAAAAGACTTTCGATGCTCTTAAAGGCTGTAAAAATGCTATTGTACATCTTTATAATTCCACAAGCCTTGCACAGCGTGAACAGGTTTTCCGCAAATCAAAAGAGGAAATAATCGACATCGCCGTAACCGGTGCAAAGCTCTGCAAGGAATACCGTGAAAAATATGAGGGAAATTTCAGATTTGAATACTCCCCCGAAAGTTTCACCGGAACAGAACCGGAATTTGCCCTCGAAATATGCAACGCCGTCCTCGATGTATGGAAACCTACGGAAAACGATAAAGTAATACTGAATCTCCCCGTAACTGTCGAGCTGTCTATGCCTCATATCTATGCAAATCAGATTGAGTATATCCATGAAAATATCAACTTCCGTGAAAATGTTATAATTTCGCTCCACCCGCACAATGACCGTGGCTGTGCCGTTGCCGATACGGAAATGGGACTCCTCGCAGGTGCTGACCGTGTTGAGGGTACGCTGTTCGGAAACGGTGAACGTACCGGAAACGTGGATATTATCACGCTCGCCATGAATATGTTCTCGCAGGGCGTTGAACCTGAACTCGATTTTTCGGATATTCCAAAGATAACAGAACTCTATACAAGAGTTACACGCATGAACGTATACGAGCGTTCTCCGTACAGCGGAAAACTTGTATTTGCAGCGTTCAGCGGTTCTCATCAGGACGCTATCGCAAAGGGTATGAAGTGGCGTGAAGAAGGTCACACGGAACACTGGACAGTTCCATATCTGCCGATAGACCCCGAAGATTTGGGACGTGAATATTCCGCCGATGTAATACGTATAAACAGTCAGTCCGGCAAGGGCGGTATCGGTTATATCCTCGAAACACGTTTCGGATATAATCTGCCGAAAAAAATGCGTGAATCTGTCGGCTATGCGGTAAAAGACATTTCCGACCATAAGCATAAGGAACTCATGCCCGATGAAGTATACGAAATATTCAAATCTCAGTTCGTGGATATAGAAACTCCCCTGAATGTCACGGAAGCTCATTACGTTCAGTGCAACGGAATCGAAGCCACGGTAACTCTTACGTATAACGGTCAGAAAGCTGTCGCAGCCGATACCGGAAACGGCCGTCTTGATGCAGTAAGCAATGCTGTACGCTCCTATACTGGTCTTGATTATAATATAAATACGTATACAGAACATTCTCTCGAAATCGGTTCGTCATCAAAAGCTGTGTCATACGTCGAAATAATCGCAGGCGAAAAAAGCTGGTGGGGTGCCGGAATTGATACTGATATTGTCGTATCATCAATAAAAGCTCTCGTGACAGCAGTCAACAGAATGCTTTCCGATTCTGAAAAGCAATAATATTTACCGATTGTGTATGAATAAATTCTGCTTGATTTGTGCAGAATTAATAAATCTATAATAAATTTGTCCGTCCCTATTGATTTTTGCGTTTTGAGGTGCTATAATGATTTCAATAGCATTTTATCAGAGGGGCGGACAATAATGAAAACCGTAAATTTCTATTCCGGTACTATTATTATAGTCGGCACGGTCATTAGCGGCTGTAGTCGTTTTTCGTTCTGCCCGTGTGGTACTATTGCTTGATACAATGCACTTAAGAGCGGTATAAGCAGCAGTCTCCGGCAGAAGTCGGAGACTTTTTATTTGATTTCTCTGTGTATTGATGTCAATTTTCAGAACAGGAGGATTTTATGTTAATCAACGGCGCAAAAATAATTGTTGAGACGCTCATAGAACAGGGCTGTGATACCGTTTTCGGCTATCCCGGCGGACAGGTAATAAATCTGTTCGACGAGCTGTATCTCAACAGAAACAGAATAAATCACATTCTCGCTGCCCATGAACAGGGTGCTGCCCATGCTGCCGACGGCTATGCAAGGGCTACCGGCAAAGTCGGCGTATGTATAGCAACATCAGGACCGGGAGCGACAAACCTTGTTACCGGTATCGCTACAGCTTATCTCGATTCAGTTCCGATGGTGGCTATAACCGGAAACGTTCCCACAAGCCTTATCGGACGTGACAGCTTTCAGGAAGTCGATATTGTCGGCATAACCATGCCTGTAACAAAACATAATTTCATTGTAAAGGATATACGTGAACTTGCGGATACTCTCCGCACTGCGTTCAAAATCGCAAAATCAGGCCGTCCCGGTCCTGTTCTGGTGGATATTCCGAAAGATATTCAGACCGCCTCATGGGACTTTGAAGCAAAAAAAGACCCTGTAAGACCGTATCCGCTCAATTTTGCCTCGGAAAAGAAACTCCGTCAGGCTGCCTCAATGATTATGGAATCAGAAAGACCATATATATATTTCGGAGGCGGAATTATTTCGGGAAAAGCATCTTCCGAACTCCTTAAGCTTGCGGAAAAAATTGATGCTCCTATGGGCTGTACACTTATGGGACTTTCGGCTGTACCGTCGGACAATCCTAAATTTCTGGGAATGAACGGTATGCACGGTCATTATGCATCATCTGTGGCACAGGACGAGGCTGACCTCGTTATAGCACTCGGCGCACGATTCTCAGACCGTGCCACCGGCGATAAAAAACGTTTCAACAAGAATTTCAAGATAATACACATAGATATTGACAACGCAGAACTCGACAAGAACATCACCGCAAATCTTTCAATCGAGGGCGATATCAAGGACGCTCTTTTCCGCCTGATTCCTATGCTTCCGGCTGTTGAACGTCCAGAATGGGACAAGCGTATCGAAGAACTCCGTGCGGAAGAAGCCGAACGTCTCGAAAGAGCAGCCGCCTCAGAATTTGCAAAGAAATGCGAAAACTGTACAAATCCTTGTACTATGACCGGCATTCCGGCTGAAAACCGTCTTGACCCGTACAGGATAATCGATATTATAAGTTCAAAGGCTGATGAGCACGATATTGTTGTAACAGATGTAGGACAGCATCAGATGTGGACTGCTCAGCGTTATCCGCTTAAGAACCCCCGTACATTCCTTACAAGCGGAGGTCTCGGAACTATGGGCTACGGACTTGGTGCGGCTATCGGAGCATCAGCAGCTGAGGGCAGACGTACTGTTCTCTTTACCGGCGACGGAAGTTTCGGAATGAACCTCAACGAACTCGCTACGGCAGTTTCACAGAATACCCCTGTTGTGGTTGTTATCATGAACAATGGTGTACTCGGTATGGTAAGACAATGGCAGACGCTCTTTTTTGACAAGCATTATTCAAATACAACTCTTGCCCGTCAGACGGATTTCGTAAAACTTGCGGAAGCGTTCGGTGCAAAGGGTGCAAGAGCTTTCACAGCTGAGGAACTCGAAAAAATTGCGGAAGAAGCATTCTCCGGAAATTCGCCGTTTGTTATTGACTGTGCGGTTGACTGCAATGAATTTGTTCTCCCTATGCTTCCGCCCGGCGGTTCTATTGAGGACATCATTACCGAAATAAAGTGAGGTTGAGAATATGGAAAATAATCAGTTTGTTATCGGTGTTATCGTGTCGAATGTTTCGGGCGTGCTTTCAAGAGTTTCCGGAATGTTCACACGGCGTGGATTCAATATCGACTGTCTGACAGTGGGAGAAACGGAATCAAGCGGATTTTCACGCATTACCGTAGTTTTCCACGGCGATGACGAAATAAAACACAGAATTGTAAAACAGCTCGAAAAGCTTCACGATGTAAAGGAAGTAGAAGTTCTTGACCAGCATGAAACAGTTATCCGTGAACTTCTGCTGATAAAGGTGAGAAACACTCCGGCTACACGTCAGGATATTATGACCGCTGTTGAAATATTCCGGTCAAAGATTGTTGACTACTCGCCCACCGCTCTTATATGCGAACTCACAGGCGAGACTTCAAAGCTGGACGCATTTATCGAACTCATGAAGCCATACGGAATAATGGAAATGTGCCGTACAGGTATGATTGCCATTGAACGTGGTGACAGCTGTCTGAAAACGGAAAAATAATTTCCGCTAATCAAATTATGTTTATAATTGCCGGAAGGCAATTACATAAATCTAATATTTTTTATAAAGGAGTTTTTCAAAATGGAAAATACTGCTAAGGTTTTCTACGAACAGGACTGTGACCTTTCACTTCTCTACGGAAAGACAATCGCCGTAATCGGATACGGTTCACAGGGTCACGCACACGCTCTCAACGCCAAGGAATCACTCGGCGAAAACGGCAGAGTTATTATCGGTCTTTATGAGGGCTCAAAATCATGGGACAAGGCTGTAAAGCAGGGATTTGAGGTTTATACTGCTGCCGAGGCTGCAAAGCAGGCTGATATTATCATGATTCTTATTAACGACGAAAAGCAGGCTAAACTCTATAAAGAGGATATCGAGCCCAATCTTGAAGCCGGAAATATGCTTATGTTTGCACACGGATTCAATATTCATTTCGGCTGTATCGTTCCGCCGGCTGACGTTGACGTTACAATGATTGCACCAAAAGGACCTGGACATACTGTACGTTCAGAATATCAGGCAGGAAAGGGCGTTCCCTGTCTCGTTGCCGTACATCAGGACGCTACAGGCAAGGCTAAGGAAATGGCTCTGGCATACGGTCTTGCAATCGGCGGAGCTCGTGCCGGAGTTCTCGAAACCACATTCAGAACAGAAACAGAAACAGACCTTTTCGGCGAACAGGCTGTACTCTGCGGAGGCGTTTGCGCACTCATGCAGGCAGGATTTGAAACTCTCGTTGAAGCAGGATACGACCCGAGAAACGCTTACTTTGAGTGTATCCACGAGATGAAACTCATCGTTGACCTTATCTATCAGAGCGGTTTTGCCGGAATGAGATATTCTATTTCAAATACTGCTGAATACGGCGACTATATCACAGGTCCTAAGATTATCACAGAAGATACAAAGAAAGCTATGAAGAAGATTCTTTCCGATATTCAGGACGGTACTTTCGCAAAGGACTTCCTGCTTGATATGTCAGATGCAGGTTCACAGGTTCACTTCAAGGCTATGAGAAAGCTTGCTTCCGAACACCCGTCAGAAAAAGTCGGCGAGGAAATCAGAAAGCTCTACAGCTGGAACAACGAAGAAGACAAATTCATCAACAACTGAGAATCAGTAATTGACAATTGCTGATTTGCAATCCGGAATTTTTCGGCTGTGAATCGGACGTAATTCGGGTGACGGTTCATAACAGTTCCGTCACCTGTTTTTATAATAAATTAGAATTTAATTATTTATGTGGGGTGAAAGATGTCACATAGTAAACATACAAAACGTGGCTATTCGCTGTATATAGAAAAATGGAATCGTTCAGCCAAAAAATATATAAATACTTGTGCTATATGCGGACATAAAGGTTACAGTCCCGTGATAGAGCATGATGAATTTTGTAATCATGTGATACAAAAAGAATTATCAAAAACACTTTGTAAATTGAGTTTAGATGAATTTGGAAGATGTGAAGATTGTGCAAGGATACATGACAAATATATAAACAAATAAGTTTTTATTTGAAATTAATTTTAAATGAGGTAAAAAATTATGAGTGAAAATTTTTTCTGTTCAGGAGTTGAAAAAGCGTCACAGCGTTCACTTTTCAACGCTCTCGGACATACAAAAGAGGAAATGAAACGTCCGCTTGTAGGTATCGTTTCATCATATAATGAAATTGTTCCCGGACATATGAATATTGACAAAATCGTTGAGGCTGTAAAGCTCGGCGTTGCAATGAACGGCGGTACACCTGTCGTATTCCCTGCAATTGCAGTATGCGACGGTATTGCTATGGGTCATACCGGAATGAAATATTCCCTTGTTACCCGTGATTTGATTGCCGATTCAACTGAATGTATGGCGCTTGCACATCATTTTGACGCACTTGTTATGATTCCGAACTGTGACAAGAACGTTCCCGGACTTCTTATGGCTGCGGCAAGAATAAATGTTCCTACAATATTCGTAAGCGGAGGTCCTATGCTTGCCGGTCACGTAAAGGGAAAGAAAACAAGTCTTTCAAGTATGTTCGAGGCTGTAGGTGCTTACACAGCAGGAAGAATGTCTCTTGAAGACGTTGAGGAATACGAAAACAATGCCTGTCCGACCTGCGGTTCATGCTCCGGAATGTATACGGCAAATTCAATGAACTGCCTCACCGAAGTTCTTGGAATGGGACTTAAAGGAAACGGAACGATTCCGGCTGTTTATTCCGAAAGAATAAAACTTGCAAAAACAGCAGGTATGCAGGTTATGGAACTCTACAGAAACAATATCAGACCACTTGACATCATGACAGAAAAAGCGTTCATGAATGCTCTTACTGCCGATATGGCTCTCGGCTGTTCTACAAACAGTATGCTTCACCTTCCGGCTATTGCAAACGAATGCGGAGTGAATATAAATCTTGACATTGCAAACGAAATCAGTGCAAGAACGCCCAATCTCTGTCATCTTGCTCCTGCCGGTCATACGTATATGGAAGATTTGAACGAAGCCGGCGGAGTTTATGCTGTTCTGAACGAGCTTTCAAAGAAAAATCTGATAAATCTCGACTGCATGACGGTTACAGGAAAAACAGTAGGCGAAAATATTTCCGGCTGTATCAACAAAGACCCCGATACAATACGCCCCATTGAAAATCCATACAGCGAAACAGGCGGAATTGCGGTTCTGCGTGGAAATCTTGCTCCTGACAGGTGCGTTGTAAAGAGAAGTGCGGTAGCTCCTGAAATGCTTGTACACAGCGGACCTGCCCGTGTATTCGACAGCGAGGAAGAAGCTATCAAAGTAATTTACGAGGGCGGAATAAAAGCCGGTGACGTTGTTGTTATCCGTTATGAAGGTCCTGCAGGCGGTCCGGGAATGCGTGAAATGCTCTCGCCTACTTCTGCAATTCAGGGAGCAGGTCTCGGCTCTACGGTTGCGTTAATCACAGACGGAAGATTCAGCGGTGCAACACGGGGAGCGGCAATTGGTCATGTTTCACCGGAAGCCGTAAACGGCGGAACTATTGCATATGTCAAGGACGGCGATATTATTTCTATCGATATTCCGAACTACAGCATCAATCTTGAAGTTTCCGACGAAGAACTTGCAGAACGCCGCAAATCAATGCCGATAAAGAAAAAAGAGGGAATCACCGGTTATCTTAAACGTTATGCTTCTATGGTTTCATCTGCCGACAAGGGAGCAATAATAAATAAATAATATGTTTAATCGTGAAGATACCAAAGCGTTGAAAGGAATAGCGGTTATAATGATGATGCTTCACCATCTTGTTGCATTCAGCGACCGCTATCCTAAAGAATTTGAAGGATTTAAATCTCTCTGGGAAGGATTTGTCACAGAAGGTTATCTTGGAAATTTGTCCAACAATGTACGTCTGTGCGTGGCTATTTTCTTTTTTCTCGGCGGATACGGTATGTACAAGCAAACCGAAAAAGGAAAATATTCTCTGTTTAATTCTGTTGTCAGGCTTTTCAGAAACTACTGGAAAGTATTTGTAATATTTGTACCTATAGCATTTATATTTTTCCGGCGTTCCGGAGAAGATATATGTTATCTCTCTACAAGGTATGATGTACAGGACGTAAAATCGCTTATAACAACTGTTATATCAAATTTCTTTGCCTTATCCAGCAGTATAAACAGCGAATGGTGGTTTATACAGACATATATATGTGTAATGCTTCTGGGGTCAGTTTACTGTACACTCCTGCGGAAAAACAAATATTTTGCAGTGGAACTGTTTATCGTATTCATAATAGATATACTCGTAAGAAGCTTTTTCCCTGCGCTTAAATCTGTTGAGGGATTAAATATGCTCGGAAATAACTTCTTTTATAACAGACTGCTTATACTTGAAAATCCTGCTCAATGTTTCTTTGCCGGAATAACATTTGCCAAATTTGATGCGGTAGTAAAAATAAAGAAAAAACTTTCGGAAATACCGTTCAGTACATTTATATCACTTCTCGGAGTATTTGCGGTTATGTGGTGCAGAGGATTTGTTCTGGGCGATTTATTTGATATTGTGTATGCAATAGCATTCACTGTAACAGTATCACAGTTCTTTGATGGTGTGAAGCCTGTCAAGAAGATTTTCGGCTATCTCGGAAAACACAGTACAAATATATGGCTTATTCATTCGTTTTTCTGTTATTATTTCCTCGAAGTTACAAAAATCGTATACATTACCAGAAATGTATGGATTGACCTGCTGATACTTACTGTTATGTCGCTTGCAGCATCAATTATCGTAGATTTTATTTTCAAATGGATTTCTGTTTTTTATGATAAATTCAAAATCTGGAGTACGGCAATAACAAATCCGAAAGTTTTAAAGACAGGTAACAAATAAAACTATAATATGACTATGTGGAGGTATTTATATTATGGAAAAAATCAAAGAATATATCAGCAATCTTAAAACCGATGATATTCCGTGGGGCAGAATGGTTACGGCTTACGACACAGCAGAAAATTATCCTGAATATCTTACCGTTCTTGAAAGTATGCAGGATATTAAGGAAATGAACGAGGCTCTTGACAATATATCAGATTTTGAACATCAAGGCACGTTGTTCACACCTGCTCCGTTTGTACTTGTCTTTCTTGTAAGAATTTATAAAAAAGCAAAACAGACAAACACTCCCGAAGCTGAATGGCTTGCGAAAGAACTGGACAAAAGTTTTAAATACTATCTTGAAATATGCGAAGAGTTTGAACAGAACTATGAACATGATGACCCACTGACAGAATTTTCAGATATGCTTGATGAAAAATATCTTCTCCCCGAAGATTATACGGAAGATGATTTGGAAGAATACTATGAAAATTTTATGCCTGATGACTGCTTTTACAGCTTGTATTACTATTCGGGCATTATTTTGAAAGACTATGATAAGAATATTCAATAATAATGACATTAATCGTGTTATGACTATATGGCTTAAATCAAATACAGATTCACATTCTTTCATAAGTCCGGATTACTGGAAAGAAAAATACGCTGAAGTAATGTTAATGATACCACAGGCGGAAGTATATATTTACGAAAGCGACGGTGTAATAGAAGGTTTTATCGGACTTGACAATAATTATATAGCTGGAATATTTGTTGACAAACCATACAGGTCAAATGGTGTCGGAACATCTCTTCTCAATTTTGCAAAAAATTGCAGAAACAAACTGATTTTAACTGTATATGAAAAAAATCAGTCAGCTGTAAAATTCTACGAAAAATCGGGCTTTATACTTGAATCAACAGGCAAAGACAGAGATACTTTACAGACAGAATATACTATGAAATGGAAACGATAGATAATTATTTATCAAATATAAAATAAATTTATCTGAAAGGAATGATTATAAAATGGGTATGACAATGACACAGAAAATACTTGCGGCTCATGCAGGGCTGGAAAGCGTTCAGGCAGGACAGCTTATTCTTGCAGAGCTTGATTTGGTACTCGGCAACGATATTACATCGCCGGTTGCTATCAAGGAATTTTCCAAACTCAACAAAGAGGGCGTTTTTGATAAGGATAAAGTAACAATGGTTATGGACCATTTCGCCCCGAACAAAGACATCAAAGCCGCCGAACAGTGCAAGATGTGCCGTGATTTCTGCGGTGAAAACGAGGTAACACATTTCTATGACGTAGGCGAAATGGGAATAGAACACGCTCTGCTTCCCGAAAAAGGTCTCGTCACCGCCGGAAATGCAGTTATCGGAGCTGATTCCCATACCTGCACATACGGAGCACTGGGAGCATTCTCCACCGGCGTAGGCTCAACAGATATGGCGTGCGGAATGGCAATCGGAAAGGCATGGTTTAAAGTTCCGTCGGCTATAAAGTTCAATCTTACCGGAAAACTCAGAAAATACGTTTCCGGAAAAGATGTTATACTGCATATAATCGGAAAAATCGGCGTTGACGGTGCGTTGTACCGCTCAATGGAATTTACTGGCGAAGGACTTTCCTCACTCTCTATGGCTGACCGTCTCTGTATCGCAAATATGGCGATTGAAGCCGGTGCAAAAAACGGAATCTTTTCCGTTGATGATATTACCCTTGAATATATCAAGGCTCATGGCGGTGCAGAACCGAAGATTTTCAAAGCTGACGATGATGCCGTATATGACGAGGTAATTGACATAAATCTTTCCGAAATCGAACCCACTGTATCATTCCCGCATCTTCCGGAGAATGCAAAAACTTTCGACCAGTTCGGCGATATAGAGATACAGCAGGTCGTAATCGGTTCATGCACAAACGGCAGACTTGAAGATTTACAGGAAGCCGCAGAAATCATGAAAGGCAGAAAGTGTGCAAAGGGTGTACGTGTTATTGTTATTCCGGCAACACAGCAGATTTATCTTGATGCTATGGAACAGGGACTCCTTAAAATATTCATCGAAGCCGGTGCTGTAGTTTCAACTCCGACGTGCGGTCCTTGTCTCGGCGGATATATGGGAATACTCGCCGCCGGTGAACGTGCTGTCGCCACAACAAACAGAAACTTTGTAGGTCGTATGGGTCACGTTGAATCGGAAGTATATCTTGCAAGTCCGGCAACAGCGGCAGCAAGTGCAGTTACAGGAAAAATCACAAGTCCCTGGAATATATGAAAGGAGTTCACCAAAATGAAATATACAGGAAATGTTATAAAGTATGGTGATAACATCGATACAGATGTTATCATTCCTGCACGTTATCTCAATACAAGCGACCACAAGGAACTCGCTTCACACTGCATGGAGGATTTGGACAAGACATTCACATCACGTGTTCAGGCAGGCGACATCATCACAGCAGGATTCAACTTTGGCTGCGGCTCTTCCCGTGAACACGCTCCGATTGCAATAAAAGCAAGCGGAATTTCAGTTGTAATTGCGAGAAGTTTCGCACGTATCTTCTACAGAAACTCAATCAATATCGGACTTGCAATTGTTGAATGTCCCGAAGCCGTTGACGGTATCAGTGAGGGTGATAAGGTCGAAGCCGATTTGGACAACGGTATAATCAGAAATCTCACTACAGGTGCTGAATTTAAGACAGAGCCGTTTCCGGAGTTCGTACAGAAGATTATCGAAAACGGCGGACTTATTAAATCAATCGCCGACGGAGTTATAAAATAAAGGAGACAATCAAAAATGGAATTTAATATCGCACTTCTAAAAGGCGACGGAATAGGTCCGGAAATCGTGGACAGCACTGTTGCCGTACTTAAAAAAACAGCTGAAAAATTCGGTCACAAGTTCAGTTTCACACCGTATCTTATCGGAGGCTGTGCAATTGATGCTACGGGAAAACCTCTTCCGCAGGAAACAGTTGACGGCTGTCTTGCAAGTGACAGCGTACTTCTCGGAGCTGTAGGAGGTCCGAAATGGGACGACCAGCCCGGCGAAAACAGACCCGAAAAAGCACTGCTCGGAATCCGTTCCGCCCTCGGACTTTATACAAATTTACGTCCTGCAAAACTCTATCCGGCACTCCGGAACGCTTCACCGCTTAAAGATGAAATAGTCGGCGACGGTTTCGACCTGATGATTGTCCGTGAACTCACAGGCGGAATCTACTTCGGCGACAGAGGCTACAGACAAGGAAAATACGGCGAAGAAGCTTTCGACACGGAAGCCTACAGCGTTACGGAAATCGAGCGTATAGGACGTGTTGCATTTGATTCCGCAATGAAACGCAACAAAAAACTCTGCAGTATCGACAAGGCAAACGTTCTCGAATCCTCACGCCTCTGGAGAAAGACAATGCATAAACTTTCAGAGGAATATCCGGAAGTTGAATACAGTGATATGTTCGTTGACAATGCAGCAATGCAGCTGGTACGCAATCCCCGTCAGTTTGATGTCATTGTAACTTCAAATATGTTCGGCGATATTCTTTCGGACGAAGCCTCACAGATTACTGGTTCAATCGGTATGCTTGCGAGTGCGTCAATGGGTTCGACTACACGTGGAATGTACGAGCCGATTCACGGTTCTGCTCCCGATATTGCAGGTCAGAACAAGGCTAATCCGATTGCTACTATTCTTTCGGGAGCTATGATGCTCAGATTTTCGTTCGGACTTTCCGAAGAAGCCGACGCAATTGAAAAAGCTGTTGACAGGGTTCTGAATGACGGCTGGAGAACTGCCGATTTAATGGGAAGTTCCGACGGCACACCGCTTACGTGCACCGAAATGACACAGAAAATTTTAGAGGTACTGTAATGCCTAATCTCAGGGAAAAACTTGATAATCTTTACTGCGGATTATGTTCGCTTGCCGTATTCCGGAATCTGCTTGATGACAGCGTTATATCCGCACTTGCAAATCTTATGAGAGAACAGGCGGAGGACAATCATTTCAGCATTGACAGTTATTCCGGATTCGTTTCGGAATTATACAGACATTCCGCAAATCTCAGCACGTATATTCTTGATGCCGTGCTGAATGACGATAATTTCTATATCGTCCGGAAAGGTGCAGGATTTACCGAATCAGAACCCGAAATCGAAAACGCCGTATATAACGAACTCGGAATATTGCAGGAAATCTCATGTCTTTCACCTGATGACCTGCAATGCGGATATTACCGGAATATCACGCTTCCACGCTGGAGAAACAGCGAAATCGATTTTGTTCCGGAATACAGAAAGCACGTTGAAGATATAGGAAAATACGGCTACGGAAAATATCGCAAAAATATCATGTTCAACCTGAAAAACGGCAGAACTTTTCCGGTAAGCTCTCCCGACAGGCAGAAACTTTCGGAACTTTTCGGCTATGAACGTGAAAGAAATGCAGTTATCAACAACACGCTTGCACTTATCAACGGAAAAAAGGCTCAGAACGTTCTTTTATACGGCGATGCAGGAACGGGAAAATCTTCTACTGTAAAAGCAGTCGTGAACGAATTTGCAGACAGAGGTCTCCGGCTTGTTGAAATCACTAAAGAACAGTTAAGGGATATACCGGCACTTATTGACGAACTCAGTAAAAATCCGCTGAAATTCATTATATTTATTGATGATTTGAGTTTCACGGCAGGCGAAGACTGTTTCGGAGCACTGAAAGCGGTTTTAGAGGGTTCGGTTTCGTCAAGGTCTGACAATACGGTGATTTATGCCACAAGCAACCGCCGTCATCTCATAAAAGAGAGTTTTTCAGACCGTGACGGCGACGACGTTCACAGGAATGATACAATGCAGGAAATGCTTTCGCTTTCGGCACGTTTCGGACTGCGTGTAAATTTCAGCCGTCCGGACAAGAAAAATTATACCGCTATTGCGGTTGAACTCGCAAAGGCAAACAATATCAATCTGACGGACGACGAAATAATACTCAAAGCGGAACAGTTCGCCATATCATCAGGAAACGGACGTTCACCGAGAACGGCACGTCAGTTTATCAATCAGTTAATTATGGAGATGTAAAAAATGCTTACACTTGATAAAGTCTATCATGCAAAATACATTCTTAAACAGGTTATAAGGGAAACAGATGTCATTCATGCCCCGAAAATCAACCCCGATTCCGAAATCTGGCTTAAAACCGAAAACCTTCAGATTACTGGTTCTTTCAAGGTGCGTGGGGCTTACTATAAAATGTCGTGTCTCTCCGAAGAGGAAAAAGCAAGAGGAGTTATAGCCTGCTCAGCCGGAAACCATGCTCAGGGAGTTGCTCTTGCCGCTGCAAGAAACGGAATAAAATCAATTATCTGTCTCCCAGATGGTGCACCTATTTCAAAGGTTGAAGCAACAAGGAGCTACGGTGCAGAAGTCTGTCTCGTAAAGGGTGTATATGATGATGCGTATGCTGAGGCTCTCAGACAGCGTGATGAATACGGCTATACATTCATTCACCCTTTTGATGACGAAAATGTCATTGCAGGTCAGGGAACTATCGGTCTTGAACTTATAGAACAGATTCCCGACATGGACGCAGTAATTATCCCGATTGGCGGAGGCGGACTTATATCCGGCGTTGCGTTTGCAATAAAAAGCCTCAACCCCAATATAAAGGTGTACGGAGTTCAGGCAGCCGGTGCGCCGAGTATGTTCAACTCTATAAACGACGGCAAAATAGAATGTCTTGACGGTGTTTCCACCATTGCCGACGGAATCGCAGTAAAAGAACCCGGCGAAAATACGTTCAGTCTTGTTTCGCAGTATGTTGATGAAATTGTTACGGTTACGGACGACGAAATTTCTGCGGCTATTCTTGCACTCATGGAACAGCAGAAACTTGTGACAGAGGGTGCAGGAGCTGTTTCTGTGGCTGCGGCAATGTTCAACAAAGTTCCGGTTAAAGGAAAAAAAGCTGTCTGTCTGCTTTCAGGCGGAAACATTGATGTTACCATTCTTTCACGTGTAATCAAGCGTGGACTTCTCATGACCGGACGCAATACAACCCTTAATATCGAACTTCTCGACAAGCCGGGTCAGCTTATGGAAGTATCACGCATAATCGCAGAACTCGGCGGAAATGTAATATCACTTCACCACGAACGTGCGAACGAGGGTTCAGATATAAACGGATGTTATCTGCGGATAGCCCTTGAAACGAGAAATTATTCGCATACGCTTGAAATCAGAAACGCACTTACTCAGCGTGGATTCAGGATAACAAACGACTGATTAAGATAAAAAATATTCTGATTCCTGTGATATGATTTATTTATCACGGGAATCAGAATACATGAATAATAAGAAAGGTTTTGATTTAAATGACTAAGATTCACACAGAAAAAGCACCGCAGGCAGTAGGCCCGTACTCTCAGGCAGTTGTATCCGGAAATATGGTATACACAAGCGGACAGATTGCTATAAATCCGGAAACAAACACAATCGAGGCTGTTACAGTTCAGGAACAGACAGAACAGGTTATGAAAAACCTCGGGGCTGTTCTGGAAGCCTCCGGCTCATCATTTGAAAAGGCTGTAAAAACTACCTGTTTTCTTGCCGATATGAACGATTTCGGAGCATTCAACGAAATCTACGGAAAATATTTTACATCACTTCCGGCAAGAAGCTGTGTAGCTGTGAAGACACTTCCGAAAAATGTCCTTGTTGAAGTGGAAGTTATCGCTGAAGTATAATAACATTTTCGTCTGGATTATCATAATCCGTCAACCGAAAGAAATGGTGATTTTTTATGAATATATGTGAAATGCAGGAGCAAATCCTGAAACTGAAAAAGGAAACAAATACGGCTGTTCTGGTACACAGCTATCAGGCACACGAAATAGTTGAAATCGCCGACTATACCGGCGACAGCTATAAACTCAGCGTTGATGCCGCCAATACAGATGCGGAAAATATTCTCTTCTGCGGAGTTCATTTCATGGCGGAAACTGCGAAGCTTCTTTCTCCGCAAAAACACGTCTATATTTCAAGCCCCGATGCCGGCTGTCCGATGGCGGAACAGATGGACGCAGAATTGATTTCCGCTGTAAAAGCAAAAGAACCCGACCGGACAGTAGTGGCATATATCAATACTACCGCAAGACTGAAAACAGTATGCGATGTATGCGTTACGTCATCAAGTGCGCTGAAAATCGTGAAAGCTATAGAAAATCAGAAAATACTTTTCATTCCGGACTGCAATCTCGGAGCATGGGTAAAAAATCAGATTCCCGAAAAGGATATAAAGCTTCTGACCGGAGGCTGTCCGGTTCACGCCGCTGTCAGTGTAAAAGATGTTGAAAAAGCCAGAGCCGAACACCCCGAAGCTCTTCTGCTTGTTCACCCCGAATGCCGTCCGGAGGTCACAGCTCTTGCGGACTATGCCGGTTCGACCAGCGGAATTATGAATTTTGCACGCAAATCCGATAAGCGTGAATTTATAATAGGTACGGAAAACTCAATCACCGAACATTTACAGTATGAATGTCCGGACAAACAGTTCTATCCGCTTGCAAAAAATCTGATTTGTCAGAATATGAAACTCACTACTCTGCCGGACGTTTACCGCACTCTTTTAGCATTATCCGGAGATACTTCACAAAAGGCATATGAAATTATCATGGACGACGAACTGATACGCAATGCAAGAAAATGCATTGATGAAATGATACGTCTCAACGGCTGATATATTTATGAATAATCCTGTTGACAAATTATATAATACAAAAAATCTGACAGACGACGAACTGCGTGAACTTATCACGTCGGACAATGCGGAAACTGCGGAAACTCTCCGGATATGTGCCGATTCCGTAAGGCAGAAGCATTACGGAAAAAAAGTATTTCTGCGTGGTCTCATTGAAATATCATCATTCTGCCGGAATGACTGTCTGTACTGCGGAATCAGATGCAGTAACAAGTCTGCCGAAAGATTCCGCCTTACAGAAGATAAAATAATCGGCTGTGCCGAATCCGGCTATAAAAAAGGATTCCGGACGTTCGTACTTCAGGGCGGTGAAGACAATTACTATACCGATGAGCGAATGTGCCGGATTATCACGCAGATAAAAGAAAAATGCCCCGACTGTGCGGTTACTCTTTCGCTCGGGGAACGCACACCCGAAAGCTATAAACTCATGAAACAGGCCGGTGCTGACCGTTATCTGCTACGGCACGAATCCGCAGATAACGGACTTTACCAAAAGCTCCACCCTCCGAAAATGATACTTGACAAACGTATAAATTGCCTGTATAATTTAAAAGAGGAAGGCTATCAGGTAGGCGCAGGATTTATGGTAGGTGCACCGTTTCAGACCGTTGACAATATTATTGCCGACCTGCGCTTTTTACAGAATCTTAATCCGCATATGGTCGGAATCGGGCCGTTTGTTCCGCATCGTGCAACGCCTTTTTCCGGCTTTGCCGGCGGAACTGTTGAGCTCACCGTCCGGCTTCTCGGAATTATCCGTCTTATGCTTCCGGAAGTTCTTCTGCCTGCCACGACGGCTCTCGGAACTATCTCCCCGAACGGAAGAATACTCGGACTGCAAACCGGCTGTAATGTCGTAATGCCGAACATTTCCCCCAGCGATTCACGCAAAAAGTATGAACTGTACAACAATAAAAGCACCGAGGAACTTTCAAATATCATTGCTGATATTGAACGTGCCGGATATGAAGTTTCCATGGAACGTGGCGACTGTATACGATAATCCCGAAAAACCGATTACAGAACAGGAGTTTTTTTATGAGAGTCAGATTTCATCTGCCGGATTTTGCAGGCAGATTCAAGTTAAATTTATTATTTGCCGATATGCTGAAAAACCGTCCGGATTTTTTCCGTGAAGGCGTTGAAATTGCTTCATTCTACGGAGTTTTTCCGCCGTCGGTCTGGAACGGCGGACGTACTCAGGGCGGAACGTGTGAACGTCCGTTTGTAAAACAGGTCATCAAGGCTTTCAATGACCGTGGAATCCCTTTAAGATTCACATTCACGAATCCGGCTCTTGAAAAAAAGCATCTTGACGACAAATTCTGCAATATGGTGCTTAATCTTGCCAACAACGGCATGAATGAGGCTATTGTCATGTCGCCTCTTCTGGAGGAATATATAAGACGGAATTTTCCGAACTACAAGCTGACAAGCTCGACGTGCAAGCGGATAACCGACCCTGAAAAACTCGTCGAAGAACTTGAAAAAGATTACAGCATAGTAGTTGTTGACTATGATTTGAATAATAATTTTGATATTCTGGAAAAACTTCCCAGAAAAGCCGACTGCGAACTTCTTGTCAACGCCTGCTGTGAACCGAATTGTCCACGGCGTTCGGCTCATTATTATTCAATTGGAGAACAACAGATTGCCTACAACGAACATATCAGAAAATATCCTAATCTGCCTTTCAATGCGGATAAATATGACACTCAGCATTTCCGTGACTGTCCGTATTCACAGCGTGGAATATTTGAAATCCGCAACCTCAGAACTCATATTTCACCCGATGATATATGGGAAAAATATGTTCCTATGGGATTTGAACAGTTCAAGATTGAAGGCAGAACAGCAGGTCATCTCAATATCATAGAAACGTATATGTACTACATGGCAAAGCCGGAATATCGTGACGAAGCACGTTTCACACTTCTTAAAGCCATGGAGAATACGAAAGCACTCAATTTTAACTGATATACTGTGGAAAATATATTCCCATAGGATTCGGACAATTCAAAATCGAAGGACACATAACAGAACTTTTTAATCTTATCGAGCATTATATGTATTATATAATAAATCCTGAATGCCGTGACGAAGCAAGACTGTTATTGATGTGCCGGCTTGTTTCACAGGGAATTATCTGAACGGCATTCTGACGATTTGTTATAAATTATAAATATCTATTGCAAGTGATTATAAATGAGGTGCTGATTTGTTTAATCTAATCAAAACAATAAAACGTGATATAAGGCTGATACGTAAAAGCGACCCTGCCGCAAGAGGAACTCTTGAAATCCTGCTGACATATCCGACACTGAGAGCCGTCCGCTGTTATCGGATTGCTCACTGGTTCTACCGGCATAAAAGATTCACAGCCGCACGTATTATCTCGCAATGGGCGAGAAGCAAGACAGGAATTGAAATTCACCCCGGTGCAAAAATAGGAAAAGGGCTTTTCATAGACCACGGAATGGGCGTTGTAATCGGTGAAACCGCCGTTATAGGCGATAACTGTCTGCTGTATCAGGGTGTAACGCTTGGCGGTACGGGAAAAGACAAGGGAAAACGTCACCCCACGCTCGGAAACAATGTTCTTGTGGGTGCAGGAGCTAAGGTTCTCGGACCGTTCAGAGTAGGGAACAATGTGAAAATAGCAGCAAATGCAGTTGTACTGAATGCGATTCCGGACAACTGCACAGCTGTGGGAGTTCCGGCACATATCGTCAGAATGAACGGAAAAAAAGTTCAGAAAGTTACCTCCGATATTGACCAGATTCACATTCCTGACCCTGTATCACAGGAAATATGCAGACTTCATGCAGAAATTGATTCGCTTAAAAAAGAAATCGCCGAACTGAAAAAATAATTTCTCTGCGTGAAAAATTATAAACTCGTTCTTAAAGAAAGGAAAATATATGCAGATATATAATTCTCTTACAAGAAAAAAAGAAGAATTTGTCCCACGGGAAACCGGTAAAGTAAGTATGTATACGTGTGGTCCTACCGTTTATCATTATGCGCATATCGGTAATCTGAGAAGCTATATCATGGAGGATATTCTCGAAAAATATATGAGATTCACCGGTCTTGACGTGAAGCGTGTAATGAATATCACCGATGTCGGTCATCTGACAAGCGACGGCGATACCGGCGATGATAAGATGCTCAAAGGTGCAAAGCGTGAACATAAAACAGTTATGGAAATCGCAAAGTATTACACAGACGCTTTCTTTGCCGACTGCACAAAACTGAACATCAAAACTCCTGACGCTGTAGTTCCGGCGACTTCTTATATAGATGAATTTATCAGGGTTATTTCCGCACTTATGGAAAAAGGATACGCATACGAAGCCGGAGGAAATATATATTTCGATACGTCAAAACTTGAAAAATATTATGTTTTCAATGACTTCACAGAAGAAGATTTGGCGGTCGGAGTCCGTGAAGGCGTTGAGGAGGACGGAAACAAACGCAATAAAGCCGATTTTGTACTCTGGTTCACAAAATCGAAATTTGATTCTCAGGAACTTAAATGGGAATCGCCGTGGGGTACAGGCTATCCGGGCTGGCATATTGAATGTTCGTGCATAAGCATGAAGAATCTCGGCGAATATCTTGATATTCACTGCGGAGGAATCGACAACGCATTTCCGCACCATACAAATGAAATTGCTCAGAGCGAGGCATATCTCGGTCACGAATGGTGTAACTACTGGTTTCATGTCCATCATCTCAACACCAACAGCGGAAAGATGAGCAAATCAAGCGGTGAATTTCTGACTGTTTCACTTCTGGAGGAAAAAGGATACAATCCGCTGATTTACCGGTTCTTCTGTCTCCAGTCGCATTACAGAAAGAATCTTGTATTTTCGTGGGAAAATCTTGACAATGCAAAGACCACATTTGAAAAGCTGATTTCAAAAATCATTCCGTTGCTTTCCGGTACTGATGAACAGCTTGACAAAAACGAATATGACCGCCTTATGAACGGATTCAGGGAAGCACTTGACAATGACCTGAATACATCGCTTGCAATCACGGCGGTTTATGATGTTCTTAAATCATCTGCGAACAATTTCACAAAACGTGAACTTATCGGCGAATTTGATAAGGTTCTGGGACTTGACCTTATCGAAACAGCAAAAAAACTTGCCGAAACTCCTGCCGTGGAAATTCCTGCCGAAATTCTCGAACTCGCAGAACAGAGAAATAACGCACGCAAAGAAAAGAATTTCGCACTTGCCGACGAAATACGAAATAAAATTTCTTCACTCGGCTACGAAATCAAGGAAACACGTCAGGGAACTGAAATAATAAAAAAATAACTATAAATCAAGAGAGAGGGATTATATGGAGATTTTAGGTGCTGTAATTATAATTTATGCAGTGATATTAATGGTGTCACTGGCGGTCGGAATCGTCGGAATCGTTGCAATGTGGAAGCTCTACGAAAAAGCCGGAGAACCAGGGTGGAGTGCAATTGTTCCGGTATACAACTTCATGCAGATGTGCAAAATCGCTTTCGGCAACTATAAAATGGCATGGATTTATCTTATCATCACAGCCGGATATTTTGTTCTTTCAACGACAGCAGGTATTATGAATGTTATGTCGGACGGAGAATCCATTGCATTAACCCTTATGACCGGTCTGATAGGGCTGGCTTTTACAATTGCAATGGCTGTCATTGCGGCATACGTTTATTATATGTTTGCTAAATCTTACGGAAAATCAACGGGATTCTGTATTCTGTCGATTTTCTTCGGTGCAATAACCATTATTATAATGGGATTTGATAGTAATACATCTTATGTAGGACCAATGGGGATTCCGCAGAACAACTATTACAACGGATTCAATAATTATTATAAATAATTATAATATATAAACCAAAGGAGAGTAAAAAATGCTTAAAAATACTGAAAAGGTAATGGATAAAATCGTTGACCTCTGCAAGTCAAAGGGATATGTATATCCGGGTTCGGAAATATACGGAGGTCTTGCAAATACATGGGATTACGGCCCTCTCGGCGTTCTTCTGAAAAACAATATCAAAAATGCATGGCTCAAGAAATTCGTTCAGGAAAACAAATACAATGTAGGTCTTGATTCCGCTATACTGATGAATCCCCAGACATGGGTTGCTTCCGGACATATCGGCGGATTCTCCGACCCTCTCATGGACTGCAAGGAATGCAAGACCCGTCACCGTGCGGACAATCTTATTGAGGATTTCGACGGCACAAACGTTGCAGGCTGGACAAATCAGCAGATGACCGACTACATCAACGAAAAAGGAATCGTCTGCCCGAACTGCGGAAAACAGAATTTCACCGATATACGTCAGTTTAATCTTATGTTCAAGACATTTCAGGGCGTTACCGAGGACAGCAAGTCAGAACTTTATCTCCGCCCCGAAACCGCTCAGGGAATATTTGTAAACTTCGCAAATATTCAGCGTACTACACGTAAAAAAGTGCCTTTCGGCGTTGCTCAGGTGGGAAAATCTTTCAGAAACGAAATCACTCCCGGAAACTTTATTTTCCGTGTCCGTGAATTTGAACAGATGGAACTTGAATTTTTCTGCAAGCCTGGCACAGACCTCGAATGGTTCAGTTACTGGAGAAGCTTCTGCAAGGAATTTCTTCTCACTCTCGGACTTAAAGAGGAAAATATACGTCTGCGTGACCACAGTCCGGAGGAACTCTGTTTCTATTCCAAAGCAACAACCGATTTTGAATATCTTTTCCCGTTCGGCTGGGGCGAACTCTGGGGAGTTGCCGACCGTACAGACTACGACCTCACACAGCATATCAAGACAAGCGGAAAGTCACTCGAATACTTCGACCCAGAAACAAATGAAAAATATATTCCGTATGTCATTGAGCCGTCTCTCGGCGTTGAACGTCTTTTCCTGTCGATAGTCACAGAAGCATACGACGAGGAAGAACTCATTTCCACAGACAAAAACGGAAATGAAAAAAGAGAAATCAGAACTGTTATGCACCTTCACCCTGCCCTTGCACCGTATAAGTGTGCAGTTCTTCCGCTTGTCAAAAAACTCACTCCGAAAGCCGAAGAAGTTTATGAAATGCTTTCCAGAAAATTCATGTGCGAATTTGACGAAACCGGAACTATCGGCAAAAGATACCGCCGTCAGGACGAAATCGGCACGCCGTTCTGTGTTACGATTGACTTCGATACAATCGAAAAAGACAACTGCGTGACTGTCCGTGACCGTGATACAATGGAACAGCAGAGAGTTGCAATTGACGAACTTGAAGCATTCCTTGCCGAAAGAACATCTATATAATAATTTATAATCAAAAATATATCCGCATGGGAAATATAAAATCCATGCGGATATTTTTATTTTTTCAGCCCACTATTCCGGAACGCTCTATGCCCTCCGTGAAATATTTCTGCAAAAATATATACATAATCAGAAGCGGAGTTATTGACAGCAGACAGCCGGCTTCTTTCCATACTATCTGTTCACGTGGAGATATTTCTACAGAAACCGAATTGAACAGGTGCAGTTTCAGTTCTGTTTCGATGTTCCGCAGAACTGATGATATTGTTCTGGTGTGCGTGAAAAACATTGCGTTCATATAGTAGTCATTCCAGTACCACACTACCGAAAATAAAAACACTGTCAGAAATGCCGGAACAGCATTCGGAATCATTACCTGAACAAATGTTCTGAAAGCCCCGCACCCGTCAATATACGCCGCATCTTCGAGTTCTTTTGGCAATCCTCTGAAAAACTGCCGGAATATAAGTATCATAAGTCCGGAACGTATTCCGTTCCCGGTCATCGCCGGAAGGTACATCGTCAGCATATTGTCAATAAGATTAACAGAAAATTTTCCAATCCCGAAATTCCTGAACTGCGAATATAACGGCAATGATATTATCTGCGGAGGAACAAGTATCATAACAATAACAATGCCGAAAAGAATGTTCCGGAATCTGAATCTGAAACGTGCAAATCCGTATCCGGTAACGGCACACGAAATCACCTGAACAAATGCACAGCCGATATTAAGCACAAGAGTATTTTTCAGTGTATTTCCGAAATCCATTGCCGATATGGTTTCTTTTATAACATCAAGTGTAAAATGACGGGGAATCCATATTACTGTAGGGTCGTTCATATCCATGCGTTCACGGAATGAACAGCTTATCATATAAATCAGCGGATACATTATTACAAATCCAAGACCGGCTAATATAACGAATCTGAAAACTGATACGCTTTTTTTAATCTTCACAAAAACACCTCTAATCGGTTTCATAGTAAATAAATTTATTTATTATTAATACTGCAATTCCGAGAGATGTCAGGATTATGCAGAAATATATCCATACCATTGCCGATGCGTATCCGAACTGCCATTCATCACGCATGGTAAATATCCGCTTCATTACCGTATTCATCGGACTTGTAAATGAATCTATTACCGTGAATATCAGATTTGCAAGTATGAACGGCGATACATACGGAAATGTTATTTTCCAGAAAAATTCCCATGCTGTAGCTCCTTCAATCTGTGCCGCTTCACGTATCGATGACGGTATATTCTGCAATGCCGAAAGAAAAAGAAGTATCTGTATTCCGCTTGACCACACAATAGAAAAAATATTATCCGATACGGCAGAAATTATTTTATCCATATCATCGGAAATATTGTATATTCCGAGAAACTGCAATAAATCCCCGACCATATCTGTGGAAAACAGTGTTGAAAACTGTTCGGCTTCTGTATTTCCGGTGTTTCCCATATCATTGCTGATTATTTCATATACCGGTCCTGTGGCGATTATCACCGGAAGAAAAAATACGGCTCTTGCGAGAGTACGCCCACGGAATTTCTGATTCAGCAAAACGGCGATAAACAGGGAGAATATAAGTATCAACGGTGTTTTCCAAAGTGTTTCCGTAAGCATATCTCCGAGATAATCCGTATAATACGGGTCGGAAGTCAGGACATATATTATATTTTTAAATCCCGTCCATGAAATACCGGTATGACCGGAATCCACAGAAACATCGCAGAACGTCCATATCAGCGATTTCACCAGCGGAATCAGAAAAAATATCACTGTACCGGCAAGCCATATCCCGATAAATCCGAATCCGCAGAGTTCTTTACGCTTCTGATATGTCAGATGTATGATTTTTTTCTTTTCCGCCATGATTATTTCCCCTTGTAAACAGTACTCATATTTCCGGATTTTCCGAATTTTACGGTACGGTTTTCAAAATCGACTTCAACTTCCGTGCCGTCTGAATATTCCGTAACGGCGACGGAGTTTTCAACATTATATCCGGTAATTGTTGAATCCGCAACCGTATCATATAATATTTTCAGATTATTGTATACCGATGCCGAATCAATCCAGTTCCTGTAATCGGCATAATACAGAATGTCAAATTCCGTATCTTTAAGTTCACCGGTTTCGCTGTAAATCATATCATAATTCAGCAGACTGCCGGCGGAAACGGATTTCAGCATAAACAATTCGGGGTCTGAGTCTGCATTTACCGGAGTTGAGGAATAGGGAATTATTCCGTGCATAACAATCTGATAAAACGGAATATCCTCGTCAAAAATATCAAATCTGCCCGAACCAAGCGGAACATCTGTTATATGGCTGACATATGGCAGAACATAGGCATTTGCGGAATCAGCAAGAATATCAAGCTGTTCCGACATCTGCACAAGATTTTCCGTAATGATATTCTCAGCATCATTCCGTGATATTTTTCTTTTTCCGTAGTCTCCGTAAAGCGATGATGTAAGTGTACCGGTACATATTCCGGATATATCATTTGCCGGATAATTTCCGGTGATTTTCTGATATGTCCTGTCATAGCATTCCGGCGAAAGCAGGGACATATTTCCGGAAAGTTTATCCGGTATTCCGTAGGCGAGGTCATAGCTTACTATTCTTGAATATGCTCCGGAAATTCTTATACAGGTATCACGGAGCGAATTATAACCGTTTCCGGACGTAAATATATTATTATCGGCAACCGGATAAAAACCGATTTTATTTTCCTGCATGAAGTCAAGAAGTCTGCGGAAATCCGGTTTTCCGCCGAGTATTTCTGACGGTACAGCCGATGTATCGATTTTATTTTCGATTCCGTCGTCAGTCCAGTTATTGTATGACAATACAATATCATTGATTCCGTTTGATTTAAGTTCCTGTAACATCTCAATTACTTCACTGTATTTTGTGACGGGATATTCTGAAGCCACAGGTATTCCCATGACTGTTTTTTTCTTTCTGACACCGCCGTAAACATTGATATATATGTCGGATTTATTTTTTTCTGTTCTTACCGGAATATTTTTTTCATTAAGAAGATAATTTCTGTAACATTCCGCAACATCAATATAATCCGGATTTTTCCCGTATATGGGGTAATACAGCAGTTCTATATCACCGGAATCAATTTCCCCGTCCTCGATGATTGTAACCTTACTGCTGTTTTTGCCGGACATATAATATGTATCGCTTCCACGCAGAACAAATGTAAATCCGCATTTATTATATCCGCTTCCGGACTGTCCGGATACACTTGCGGAAATATAGGAATTTGCGTCTCCTTTTTCTGCAATCACAAGCATTGCATTATCCTGTTTTACTATTCCGTATACAGGAAGATATATCTGCTTTGTGACCGTACTATTTTTAGCTGGAACTGCTGTGATATCCCTGCCGTAGACCAGCTGTGAATATGAATCCGCTGTTTCACCTTTAGAGCTGTTGAAACGGATAATCGCACCGCTTCCGTCGGGTATCACGAAATAACCGTCCTCATTATCAGACGCAGAACCGAAATCCGGAAGTATTGATATTTCCATAGCTTTATTTTCCGGATTCGTCTCTCTGATTTGATTTACTTTCAGTCTCGCCCTCATGCGGTTGCTTTCAAGGATATACTCAACCGGAAATTCAAAGCCGGTTTTTTTATAATTATAATTAACACGAACTCCGTCAGTTATCTGTTCCACACTGATTTCACAATCATCAGTGCCGGAGCGGAGAACATTATTAACAGAATATTTTTCCGGTATACCGTATTTTATAATATTTGACGATATTATTCCGCCGGAAATATCAGTCTGTTCAGAATCCGGAACAGAACTCCAGATATAGCCGGTTTTTCTGTTTTCTATGCTGATATTTCCGGTGTTTCGGTCTGCGTACATGATATAATCAGCATTTGACGCACACTGAAAAATATCGTCGCTGTCCTCAGTACAGAAAATATTAATATCAGGCATAAGCATCATAAAAAAACAGAATACTGATTCAATAATAAATACAATGATTTTTTTAATCATATATCAGAACCTCACCGATATTTCTGTATATATAGTCAATATAAATATGCATACCTGCTGTATCAGCGAAAGCAGAAGTATCATAAGAAAAAGCATTATTAACATAGCAAAAACAGTAAGCAGAATCGCCGTTATCGTCTTTGCCGGCGAATATTGATGTACTGACCTCACCGCAGAAAACATCAGCAGAACTGTCCAGAGCGTTCCTGTAATCTGCACAATAAGCAGGAAAATATATTCGTCCTGCACAAGAATATGAGATAATGCAGTACACATAAACATCTGCACAATATACGGAACAAGTGCATATGAACTGTATATGCAGATATTTTTCATTGTTCCCTCGCCGTCAAAAAGAGTACATACAGACCAGTTACCCACGACCCACGCACCGAAAAAAACAAAACTTTTCACTATGTACGGAACTACGCTGAATATTTTATCATAGGACGAATAAAACTGAAATCCGTAAAGCCTTTCGTGAGCCGTCTCCGCAAGAAAAAGCAGAAATATTATCAGGAAAGATATTTTCAGCGAACCGGCTTTTTTCCAACGCATATCCTCAAAACCCTCTATCGGGTGAACAACAGCATATTTAACCCACTTAAAAGTTTTGAGTTCAGATTTCCGTGTTTTTCTGATTCGTCTGAATATAATCAGAGATATTACCAATATAAAAAATGATAAAATCAGTTTTCCGGAATTTTTTTTCATAAATTCCAGTCTCCAGCCCTCAAATGCCCTGTTATATATCCGATTGCTGTCGGCAAGTTCTGCATATTTCATTGATTCACGATATTCCCCTGCCCTCAGCTTTGCGGAGGCAACTCCCAGATATGCACGCCGGTAATTTCCGTCACGCTTAAGAACTTCAAGCCATGGCTCAAGAGCTTCCTCATAAAATCCGCCGTTATGCAGTGCCGATGCTTCATGAACTATTCCGCCGAACTCTGTTTCCCTGAATATTGTTATTGTATCTTTTTGTGAATCTGTAACATAAATCCGTCCGCTGTGTGATTCAATTGCAGATGCCTGTCTGAATCCGCCTGTCTGTTCCGCATTTGTTCCGAAAATAAAAAGCAGATTGCAGTCCTCATCATACTGGAATATCTTTCCGCTGGCGGAATCAAGACAGTTTATATTTCCGTCCTCGTCTATATCAATATCGGTTATTGACGTTGCCGGAATATTGTTCTGTGATGTATCATATACCGGAGCATAATCGCCTATTGTAATATCCATATCGGCGAATATATTTATTCCTGCACTATTGAGTTTTTTTACAATATCTGTTTTCTGAGAAGCCGAAGCCGTACAGGTAAATATAAAATCTCCGTCAATATCAATACCGGTAATTCCTGCCGGAATATTCCGGACTCTCCGTGAACGCTTATCATCTGACATAAACACTGAAGAAAAATAATTCCTGATTATTTCGGCGGTAGGCTGAACACGGTTCGCACCGTAAAATCCGGAAAAATTTCCGGACGAATCAAACATTACCGCTCCCGTGGTGATGTTTCCGAGAACTGCATATATATTTCCTGCCTTATCTGCAATTACACGCTGAGGCATGAATGTCCGTTTTTCGTCATACAGAACATCGTCCGGCTTTGTTATTTCGCTTATAAAATTTCCGGACATATCGCTTATCAGAATACGTGAATTTTCTGTATCTGCAATATACATCAATCCGGTTTCAGCGGAAACATATATTCCGGAGGGATTTTTAAGATAAATTTCCGTTCCGTCCGGCATTCTGAAACTGTCATAAATCCGGACCGCCTTTTCAAATCCGCCGTCAACGGCAATAATACGGTTATTTCCGGTATCGGCTATATAAAATCTGTCATCGTGAGCATAGAATATATCCGCCGGAGAATCCATAGCTCCTGCACCCAAATCATATCCCGATACAGAACGTTCCGGAGAATACCCAGCCTGTGACGGAACAGCCTCGCCCCATTTGTCATAGTTATATACATCATAGGGAGCAGAATACGATGTAATTTCGCTTATCCGGAACAATACAGCCACCGTAACAATAATCACAATAATTTTTACAGGAAAATTTTTCAGCTCTGTCACCTCATTCTTTGATTCCGGAATGTGCCATGGTCTGAATTACGTGTCTTTGTGCGAACATGAAAACAATTACCGGCGGAACAAGCATAAATACAGCCGCCGCCATTGCAACCCCTGCACGTGAAAGACCTGCCTCAGCCGTCTGCATTACTGCGGTCGGGAGAGTTTTGTACTGTTCATGAAATACAAGACTTTCACCCCGAATATTCCATGCGGACTGAAACGCAAATATAATCATAGTCATAAGAGCCGGTTTCTGATTCGGCATTACTATCTGCCAGCATATCCGGAAAAGTCCTGCTCCGTCGACTTTTGCAGATTCTATTACAGAATCCGGAATCTGACTGATTGACTGACGCATAAGAAAAAGCCCCATAGGCGATGCGACAGAGGGCAATATAAGAGCAAGCGGATTATCAATAATTCTCATCTGAGCCATTACCATATACTGCATAATATATATTACATTGCTCTGATATAAAAGCGATATGACAATAATGCTGTTTATCGCACGGCTTCCCGGAAATCTGCACTTTGCAAGCACAAACGCCGCCATCGACGAAGTAACACACTGCAATACCGTAACAGAAACAGTTACCGCCACCGAATTGAACAGATACCGTGAAAAAGGAATCCTGCTGTTTTTCAGAATCCTGAACATATCACGGAAATTATCAAGCGTCGGATTTGATGTATAGAACTTTGGCGGAAATATAAAAAGTTCCTCAACAGGCTTTACAGACATAACTATTGTAAGATATATCGGCATAAGCATAAACAGACCCGTCACCAAAAGAAAAACAATAAGAACAACTGTTCCGCCTGTTTTTCTGCCGGTACTGCGTATCATGGATTTCACTTCCTGTCCGTAAAAATTTTTACATATCGGTATATTTTTTCAGTAAACGTCTTATCAGCTTATTGCAGAGAAACATCACAACAAAGAGTATCATACATATTGCAGAGGCGTATCCCATTTCATAGCGTACCCAGCCATAATCATAGGCGTGTGTCATGATTGTATGTGCGTTGTAATCCGTACTCGGAAAGCCGACAAGATTCTGCGATACTGTTCCTGCCGTGAATGAACTCACTATCTGCATTACGGCGGCAAACATCAACTGAGGTGTCATTGACGGTATAACGATGTATATAAGTTCCTGCCAACGGTTGCGGATTCCCTCAATTGCACCGGCTTCATAAAGCACAGGGTCTATATTCTGGAATCCGGCACGCATGGCGAGAAATCCTGCTCCGAGAGAAATCCACATCTGAACCGTTATCGCCGAACCAAGAACATATCTTCCGTCGGTAAGCCACTGTACCGGCGAATTTATTAATCCCATATTCATGAGAAACGAATTGAGATAGCCGTTCATATCACCGCTGAAAATCAGCTTCCAGACCGTATAAACATTAGACATTGACGGAATATAGAATATCAGCGTGAATAACGGTTTCAGCTTCTGCGGAAGAACTTCTATAAACCATGCAAGCAGAAAACAGAACACATAGCTCAGCGGACCTGTAAAGAATGCAAATATCAGCGTTATTCTTACGGATTTCATGAATATCCTGTCGGATAAAAACAGAGTGGTATAATTTGAAATCCCTACAAATTCCGGAACCTGAACCATATTGAAATTGGTAAATCCCACAGGAACTGACATCACCACCGGAATAACCGTGAATATCACAAAAAATATCATAAACGGAGCAAGCATAGCATAACAGGCTTTATTTTTTTTTATTGATTTCCATAGCCGATATGCTTTTGTTTTATATGTATCTGATTTATCCGGCATTTAATCACTCCTGAATAATAATATGTCAGTTTCCGATTTCTTTGTTTTTTCTTGCTATTTCCTCGTTTATATCACGGTTGTACCATATCAGTACATCACGTGGATTTTCTTTCTCGTTCACGGTTTCACGGAATGCGTTCATGATATTGCGTGTTACCGCATAAGATGACGGCGTAACCGGAATTTCAACAAGTTCATTCTGCTGAGCGTAAAGGCGTGACAGTTCGTCAGGAGACCACGAAAGCCGTGACAAGGCTTCTGTATTTGCTGTGGCAAAACGTCCCATAATTCCTAAAAGTCCCTCTGAAATCCGTCCGTATTCCGCCTGTGTATCCGATTCCGTGAACCATTTTATAAAATCCCATGCTTCGGATTTATTTTCCGCACTGCTGAATATAACAGCTCCCGTACCGGTTGAATTTACAGCATGGGAAACTGTTCCGTCATTTCTTTCAGTTCCCGGAACAGGGCAGAAATCCCACAATCCTTTTATTTCGGGAGCAGCCACATAAATCTGATTATAGAACGTATAATCTGATATAATTATCGGATATTCTCCGGTTCTGAACCTGCTGAACGGGTCGTATGACTGTTCAAAGCTGTATTTTGTATAGAAATCCGTCCATTCCTCAAACGACTGCATAGCTTCGTCCGAATCAAAAGAAGATTTGGTCATTGAATCATTATAATAATTCATACCCTTCTGCAACATAAGCATTGCGAAAGTATGTCCGCATTCCGTAGCCGGGGAAATATCCGACGAGGGAAGAACAAGCCCGACATTCATATATCTGCGCTGAACTGCGGGAAGAATATTTTTAAGTTCCGTCCATGTCTCCGGCGGTGAACTATATCCGAGTTCTTTAAGAATATCTGTTCTGTAGAACATCATAGGAAACGTCTGACTTACCGGAAGTCCGTATGTTCCGCCGTTGTATTCATATGGTGTCATGGCATTCTGCTGGAATCTTTCTGTTACTTCATCAAAACCGTCATATCCGGAAATATCCGCAAGCATTCCACGTAACGCAAGATTGACAGGAAGTTCACCGCCGAGAAATAACGCCACGTCAGGAGCTTTTCCGGCAAGTGATGCCTCAATAATTCCTCCGGAAACAAGACTCACAGAAACCGGTATGCCGTATTTATCAACGAATCCGCTTTCCACAAGTTCGCTGACTGCCTGAGCCTGTTCACGTCCGAGAGAAACCCATACTTCAAGTACGTCATCATCTGCCGGAATATCCGACAATGTGTTATAATCCTCCGAAAACGAACCGAAAAAGCTTTTTAATCCGAAAGCAAGTGATTTTCCGAATTTTTCACGGCAATCAGAAAATTCACTGTCTGCCGGTGCAAGTTCAATATAATCCAGTTCAAGAGGCTGGTCACAAAAATCCCTGAGCCACGCTGAAACGGTCGTTATACTGTCTTTTATCTGCGAAAGATAATCCGGAATCTTAAGGGGTTTTTTTATACATTTTTCAAGAATAACCGCCGTATTTTCAAGCACCGACGCTTCCGAGCCGGACACTCCGGAAAGGCTTTCAATTCCGTTCTGTATATCTCTTAATTCGCCCGATATATTGCCGAATACCTCAATCAGTTCAGGTATTTTTTCCTGAATATAATAGTCCGTATACTTATCCGGTGAAGTTCCGGTTATCATAACAATTCTGCGGTAATAATCATCAAGTTCCGAAACAGTATCATCAAGACGGCTGATAAATTTACCTGTTTCGCCGGTAACGCATTCCATAGTTATTGTGTGGGTTCTGCCGGAATCAAGATATATGTATATATCATCTCCGTTTTCAGTCTGCGGAACAACAAGATTCCAGCCGGTATCGTAAGGGAAATTAATGTATTCAAGTTCTCTGCACGGAATTTTACCGTCAATATATATCCGTCTGCCGGAATAAAATCCACGCTTCTGATTCTGACGGGCTTTTACTCCGATTCTGTAAAATCCGGATTTTTCCGGCGTTACTTCCCATGATACCCATTGCAGAGGTTTTTTCCAGTTTTCTCCGCCGAGAGTGTTATATACTATCTTCACGGGGTCTGACGGCGATGTCAGATAACTTGAATTATCAGATGCCGGAGCAAGTACGGGGTCTGATTTGCGTACAGCAGATTCGGCTTCTATGCGTATAATTCCGGAAGCGTTATCCTCGGAACTTATTTCGGAGCGATAATCGCTGTATGATGGAATTTCCGGAGGATTGCGGAAAATCATATACTCTATAGCAAAATCCGCACGTCCGGAAGTAAAAGTTATTTCATGTGTTCCCTTTTCGAGATAAAAGAAAAGCGGTTCGGAAGTCATACCGTCGGAATCTCCGAAAAAGCATTTCTGCCACATTTCCTGCTGTACCTGAGCCGGACGAATCTGATTTCTGCGTGAATCCGTGTATATATCGTTCTCATTGACCCACACTCTGCCAAGAGAAAGTCTTGACGCTGTATTATACGGAATTTCGCCGTCTATACTCATTGAAAGTTCGATGTTTCCGTTTCCCGATTCAAATGAAAAATAGCTTATTTCAAGACAATATATTCCGGTTTCCGGAATTTCCGCAATGCAGGTTATTTCATTGTCTGCGGAATCTTTCCATACAACAGCATTTCTGCCGTTGATATTTTCAACCGGAAATTTATCGGAAACAAAATCACCGGCATTTATTTTTATTTCAGAATCCGGACGGTTCACGCCGGAATATTCACTGCGGTATCTGCTGTATGAAATAATATTTTCGTCTGCCGGATTTATAATTGAGAAATCCGGTGAAGTTCCGGTCTTTTCAGCTTTTGCAAATCCGGAAACACATGACATCGCCGAAAAAGACAACAGCACAGAAATCAGAATTTTCCGCAATATTTGTCTCATATCAGAACCGCACCCCCGCAAAAAAATTATAAAATTTTTCAATATCATTATATCACTTATCCGCCGGAAAATCAAGTCATTCACTGTATTTTCAAGCGGTGAACCACCGCAGGCTGATTCACAGCCGGAAATTATAGAAAGTAATTTATTTCTGCGACTGTTGCAATTTTTTGGATAATATGATATAAGTGGCGAGCCGCCACAGGCAATTTCACAGCCAGAAATTATAGAAAGTAATTTATTTCTGCGACTGTTGCAATTTTTTGGATAATATG
>CAMWYX010000016.1 GCA_947178575.1 uncultured Ruminococcus sp.
CTCTAAATCATAGAATATTCAGTATGTGTCTTTACAAGTCATGATTATTGTTGTAAAATATGTAATGAAACTATTTTTTAAGGAAGGCGATTTTATGAACGGAAAAACAGCCGATATGACGGAAGGGCCGTTGCTCAGCCGGATAGTGGTCTATACGATACCGATTATACTTACCGGTATATTACAGCTTCTTTTCAATGCCGCTGATTTGGTTGTGGTAGGTCAGCACTGCGGAGATATTTCTGTGGGTGCTGTAAGTTCAACAGGACCTGTAATAAATCTTATAACAAATCTGTTTATAGGATTTTCGGTTGGTTCGGGAGTTTCTGTTGCTCACGGTATAGGAGCAGGAAAAGATGAGGACGTAAGGCGTGTAGTACGCACTTCGATTCCGCTTGCGGTGATATGCGGAATTATTCTGACTGTTGCAGGAGTTGCAGGTGCGGAATATATACTCCGGCTTATGGATACTCCGGACGATGTACTTCCGCTTTCAACGGCGTACATGAAAATATATTTCTGCGGGATTGTTTCAAGTATGCTGTATAATTTCGGTTCGGCGATAATCCGTGCGGCAGGCGATACCAAATCTCCGCTGATATATCTTACAATTGCCGGAGTGCTTAATATTATACTTAATCTTTTCTTTGTGATGGCTCTTGACATGAATGTTGCCGGAGTTGCTCTTGCTACGGTTATTTCCCAGACTGTATCGGCACTGCTTATCCTGCGTGCATTAATGAAACGAGATGATGCGTGCAGATTCCGGTTCGGTGAAATGCATATTTACAAAAGACAGCTTTTCAGGATAATGCAGATTGGATTTCCGGCAGGAATACAAGGTTCTTTGTTTTCAATTTCAAATGTAATAATACAATCTTCCGTCAACTCATTCGGTACGATTTCTATGGCAGGAAACGGAGCGGCTCAGAATATCGAGGGATTTGTATACACGGCAATGAACTCCGTAAGCCAGACGGCTCTCAACTTTACGGGACAGAATCACGGAGCAGGAAAATATGACCGTATCCGGAAAATAATGTTTGTATGTCTCGGATTTGTATTCACGGTCGGACTTGTACTCGGGGGAACAGCGTATATTTTCGGCAGACCGCTTTTATCGATATATCTTCCGGATTCTCCGGAGGCTGTACAGTACGGACTTACGAGACTGCTTTTCATATGTGTTCCGTATTTTGCGTGCGGTCTCATGGACGTTTCTACAGGACTTCTCAGAGGTATCGGAAGTTCCGTTATGCCTATGATAATCACCGTAGCCGGAGTATGCGGATTCCGTATTGTATGGATATATACAGTGTTCCGCATTCCGCAGTATCACACGCTGAATGCGTTGTATATATCTTATCTCATATCATGGACGCTCACGTTTATGATTCAGATAACAGTATTTGCAGTTATGCTTAATATCAGAAAGAAAAGGGCATCTGTAACACAAAATTCCGTTTCTGCATAATATATAAAAAATGCTCTGAACGGAGGTAATTTTCATGGACAGGATAATTATTGCAGGAGCTGTTATACTTTTAGTGATTGCTGTAATTGAAATCGTATCAATTTTCTTTTCTCTTCCATACAGGCATATACCGCCATACGCTTCTGTGATGCCTGTTTTTGCCGATGATGACAATTTTGTGCAGAGACTGGAATATGTCATGCAGAAAGGGTGTGGCAGACGGAATATCATCATTGTAGACTATTCCGCAACTGCTGAACAGTCAGAACTCTGCCGGCGGTTTGTCTGTGATAATCCGGACGCTGTATTTATTTCCCACGAACAGCTTACGGAAAACTTCCGTAAATTTTTTACAATTTAGGAAAAGTAATTGCTTTTTCCGCCGGAATAGTGTATAATTTTATTTGAATGAGTTATAAATGAAATGGTTGTGATAAAATGCATATAGAAGGTTCTGTTGAAAATATTGTATTCCGGAATGAATTGAACGGATACGTGGTTCTTGACCTTGATTCCGGAGGCGAAATGATTCCGGTATTCGGAAATCTCGGCGATATTGATGAGGGTGAAATGCTTTCGCTGGAGGGTGAATACATCAATAAAGGAAAGTATGGTGTTCAGTTTTCGGCGGAATACTGCGAGCGTAAACTTCCGCAGGATAAAATAAATATCGAAAAATATCTTGCTTCCGGAGCTATAAAGGGCATCGGACCGGGTCTTGCAAGAAAAATCGTGCAGACATTCGGAGACCGTACTCTTGAAATAATCGAAAAAAATCCTCAGAGACTATGCGAAGTAAGAGGAATATCACAGCAGAAATGCAATGAAATCGCCGATGAAGCCGGAAAACTCTTTGCTCTCCGGATTCTGACCTCATATCTTGCCGGATTTGATATAAAACCTGCCGACGCTATGAAAACGTTCCGGAAATACGGTTCTGATTCAATACAGCTTATAAAGCTTAATCCATATGTGCTTTGCGGAGATTCAATCGGAATTGATTTCGGAAAGGCTGATTCCGTTGCCTCGTCGCTTGATATTCCACACAATGCACAGAGCCGTATTATTGCCGGTATGCAGTGTGTTCTTCGGGCATTTGCACTGTACGGAAATTCGTGTATGCTTATAGAACATCTGCTCAAAACGGTTTCGGAACGGCTTGATATTTCCGAAAAAGATTTTTACGATGCATATAATACCGCCATTGACGACAATGATTTGTACAGATATGTAACAGATAGGGAAGAATTTGTCTATCTTCCGGATTATTTTATTGCGGAGCAGTTCATAGCGGACAGAATACATATTCTTAATAAATTTTCTCCGCCGGAAGATTTTGATTTCAATAAACTCATAGACGAAGAAGAAAAAAAGAACGGCATAAAATACGCAGGAAAACAGAGAACTGCAATCAATATGGCTGTATCACGTGGAATTATGATACTTACCGGCGGTCCGGGTACGGGAAAGACTACCACATTGAATGCAATGATTTCTCTGCTTGAAAAACGTGGCTGTGAAGTTCTGCTTACTGCTCCTACCGGACGTGCTGCAAAGAGAATGTCCGACCTGACAGGACATGATGCAAAAACAATACACAGACTTCTTGAAGCTATATATGACCAGTCGGACAACCTTGTCTTTGCACGGAACGAAAAAAATCCTCTTAAATGTGACGCGGTAATAGTGGACGAGATGTCCATGGTTGACAGTCTGCTTTTTGAAAATCTTCTGCGTGCACTCCGGCTGAACTGCAAACTCATCATGGTGGGCGATTTTAACCAGCTTCCGTCTGTAGGAGCAGGAAATCTGCTTAAAGATATGATTCAGAGCGGAGAAGTTCCTGTGGTTGAACTCACGGAGATATTCCGGCAGGCACAGAAAAGCTGTATAATCACGAATGCACATAAAATTGTTGCCGGCGAATATCCGGATATTACTCAGAAAAACAATGATTTTTTCTTTTTTGGCAGGAACGATTACGGCAAGGCGACAGAACTTATAGTTGACCTCATCAAACGCCGGCTTCCGAATGCATATAATTATTCACCCTTGAATGATATTCAGATAATAGCTCCGTCACGGAAAGGAACTGTAGGAACTTTTGAACTGAACAGAATATTGCAGGAACATCTTAATCCGCCTGACGGAAAAAAAGCGGAATACAGATATTTCTCAAATATCTACCGTGAGGGTGACAAGGTAATGCAGACACGCAATAATTACGATATTCAGTGGAAAAAAGACGACGAAACCGGAACGGGAATATATAACGGCGATATAGGCAGAATTATAAGTATTTCCGTTCCGAAACAGTCTGCGGTGATTGATTTTGACGGCAGAACCGCAGAATATCCTTTTGATATACTTCCGCAGGTCGAACTTGCATATGCCATCACTGTACATAAAAGTCAGGGCTGTGAGTTTGAAGCCGTTATAATGCCGGTTATGGGAGTGTTTCAGAAGCTTGCATACAGAAATCTGCTTTATACGGCTGTTACAAGGGCAAAAAAACTGCTCATTCTTGTGGGAACAGAAAAAGATATTGAAAAAATGGTGGACAATGACAAGCGTACACTCAGGTACAGCTGTCTCAAAAAAATGCTTGCCTGACAGGGGGAATTTTCTATGGCTAATACGGATATAGGAATCGATTTAGGAACATCAAATATTGTAATGACAATGGGCAGAAAGGGAGTTGTTCTCAGCGAGCCTTCGGTAATTGCCTATAATACAAGAACTGAACGTGTTCTTGCAGTAGGAAAGGAAGCCTATGAGATGATAGGCAGAAATCCCGATTACATACGTGTGGCACGTCCTATATGTGACGGAGTTATTTCCGATGATGACCTCACACACAGCATGATTCGTGAATTTGTGCTTAAAGTCGCCGGCTATCAGCTTATCAAGCCAAGAATAATCATATGTGTACCCTCGTTTATCACGGATATTCAGAGCCGTGCAGTAGTTGAAGCCGCAAAAAGTGCGGGTTCACGTCAGGTATATCTTATTCAGGAACCCGTTGCCGCAATGATTGGTGCAGGCGTGAACATCGCAAAGGCAAGAGGTCATATGATAGTCGACATCGGAGGCGGAACAACCGACGTTGCAATTGTTTCCATGAACGGTCTTGTAACTTCTCATACTATCAAGAACGCCGGAAATTCAATCGACCGTGCCATTATAAAATATATGCAGAATACGTACAAGCTCCTTATCGGAGAACGTACTGCCGAAACCGTAAAGCGTGAACTCTGCAACCTCTACGACCCGAACGATGAAATAACATATACAGTCAAGGGAAGAAGTCTGATTAAAGGACTTCCGGCTCAGGTACAGCTGAACGAAATCGAGCTTTTCAAGGCTATTGAGGACGAGACATTCGCAATTATGGCGGCTATACGTAAAGTTCTTGAAGATGCTCCGCCGGAACTTGCCGGAGATATTTATGATAACGGACTTCTGCTTACAGGAGGAGGAGCATTGCTGGGAGGACTTACACAACTAATCAGGCGTACTCTCAATATCAACTGCACTATCGCAAAAGATGCTGTAAACTGCGTCGCAAAAGGAACGGGAATGGCATTCAGAAGCATGACAACACTCCTTGACGGATTTGAATCCGCAACAGTGTATAAATACAGATAAATATTTTTGTTATATCACAAAAAATTCATATATGATTTTGCTGAAATTATATTGATTCTGCATAAAAAGTATGATATAATGAATTGTGAGTTTTTTTGGAATGATTATGAAAATCTTTGGAAAAATCAACAGATTCTTATGTTATGTTGTGCAGGGGTGGTTATATTATGAAAAAACAAAGACTCGACAGTCTTTTTGAAGCTATCTCAATTATCGCAGAAGGTGCTTACGTCTACCTCTGTGATATGAGTACCAATATATCACGCTGGTCAAAGACCGCCGTCGATTATTTTGCAATGCCGTCTGAATATATAGAAAATGCCGGTGCAGTATGGGCTGAAAAGGTTCACCCTGATGACCGTGAAAATTACAGCAGAAACATTGAGGCTATATTTTCGGGCGAGGAATCAAATCACGATATGCAGTACCGTGCATTGTCCGCAGACGGTACATATACTGTCTGTACCTGCCGTGGAGTCGTAATACGGGACAATGACGGAAATCCCGAATATTTCGGCGGAATTATCAGAAATAACGGTGCGTTCAGCTATATAGATACCGTTACGGGTATGCGTAGTCTTTACGGCTATCTTGATGATATAAAAGGTCTTTTCACACGCCGTGAATCAGCTCTCATACTCATGATTGGTCTTACATCTTTTTCTGATATAAATGATGTGTACGGCTATAAATTCGGAAACCGTGTTCTCCAGACGCTTGCACGCAGAATCAGAAAACTTTTTTCTGAACGTGGTTCGATTTATCGTATGGACGGCACAAGATTTGCCGTAATCACGCATAATACAACTGCTGGCGAAGCGGAACAATTATATAATCAGCTCCGTGAGGGTATAAGAAAGGATTTTATAGTTGACGATGAAAAGGTTTCACTCTCTCTTAACGGCGGTGCTATACGTGCCGACAGATTTGATATTGCATGGGAGACTTTTTATTCGTGCCTCCGATACGCCTATCACGAATCAAAACATCATAAATTCGGGAGCTTTGTCGTATTCGAGGATATTGTCGAAGCCGACAACAGAAAAATCATCGAACGTGTAAACGTTATAAGAAGCTGTATCGCCGAGGATTGCCGTGGATTTTATCTATGTTACCAGCCGATAGTCGATTCCGAAACAGAACGGCTCAAAGGTATGGAAGCTCTTGTCCGCTGGAAAAATGATGAATACGGCATCGTTCCGCCGGACGTATTCATACCTGTTCTGGAGCAGGATTCCATATTTCCGGAACTCGGCTACTGGATTCTGAAGCAGGCTATGCTGGACGGAAGAAAATTTCTGGATATAAATCCGAATCTTGTCATAAATGTAAATCTTTCATATGCACAGCTTGAAAAGGAAGGATTTGTAAAAGAAATATTCAGAATAATTGATGAAACACGTTTTCCTGTTGACCATCTCTGCCTTGAAATAACAGAACGCTGCCGTCTCCTTGATACAGCCATGCTTAAAGAAATGTTCTCTGTTTTCAGGGAACACGGTATCAGAATTGCAGTTGACGATTTCGGGACAGGTTTCGCTTCACTGGGATTTCTGCGTTCGATTCCTGTAGACGTTGTAAAAATAGACCGTGCATTTGTCAAAGATATACGCAAAAACGTAGCAGACCGTAATTCCGTGAAATTCATATCCGAACTTGCCGACTCGTTTTCTGCCGATGTGTGTGCCGAGGGAATTGAAAACGCCGATATACGTGATTGCCTTAAAGAATACAAAATAGGCAGTCTGCAAGGTTATCTGTATTCCAGACCCGTCACAGCGGAACAGATGATTGAAAAACTGATTTCCGAATAAAAAGAGGTGGTTTAATATGGCGGTAAATCCGGATTTATGCTTTGATGAGCTCCGTGAATTTATTATCTATCAGAAGAATGTAAAAAAATCAGCTGAACTTACAATATATAATTATTACTGTGACCTGCTTTTGTTTTTCAGGTATATGAAATTTATAAAGAACAATATGCCTGCCGGAACAAAAATCGACAAAATCTATATTGCCGATATTAATGTTGAGTTTCTGCGGAGTATAACAGCTGTGGATATTCAGCGGTATTTTGATTATCTTATGTATGTCCGTCATCTCGGAATATCCACAAGAACACGGCGTATTGTTTCTCTTCGTAAATTTTTTAAATTTGTACATCTCAATATTGAAGTAATAGACAGGAATCCTACAGACAGACTGATTGCTCCGAAAAGGGAAAAAAAACCGCCTGAATTTATGGACGAGGAAGAATGTATCATGCTTCTCAATTCGATAAAGGGCGAGAACCGTGAGCGGGATTATTGTATTTTTGTGTTGTTTCTTAATACCGGAATAAAGCTGAATGAACTTGTTGCACTCAACGATACGGATATTGATTCGCTCGGAAATACTGTCATATGCGGAAAAAACGGAAAAAAACGCTGTATTGTACTTAACAGGGCCTGTATTGAGGCTATTGAGGAATACAGAATATATAAGGAAAAATTTTTCGGCATAAAATCATATGACCATCATGCTATTTTTGTAGGACGTTCCGGAAAACGACTTACTGACCGCTGGATTCAGCAGATTGTCAAGAAAAGAATGAATGACGCCGGATTCGGCGAAAGAGAATTAAGTCCACAAAATCTGCGTCATACGGCTGCATCGGTCATGTATAAAAGAGGCGTTGATATATGCGATTTACAGCAGATACTCGGACATGAAAGTCTTGGTGCAACACAGATATATGCCGATTCACACGTACCATACAGCGGAGCTTCCATGCCGGGTAATCCGCTTGAACGCCGGCGGATAGCTCCTAAAATAATCATTCCTGACAATCCGGACAAAAAATAATATATTAATCCTGTATCAGCCGATACAGGATTTTTTTGTCATATTGTCACAAAACAGTTTTTTAAAACGTTATATTATACAGAAGCGAATAAAAAGAGGTGATAGCATGACAACAGATGATTCAGTAAAGCTCAGACGGCTTTACGAACTTTATGAACAGCCTATGTACAGAATCGCTTTTGCTGTTCTTAAAAATCCGTCATATGCGGAAGATGCCGTTTCCGATGCTTTTGAACGCATTGTCCGTAAAATCGGCAGAATCGGAAATCCTGAATCTTCCGAAACCAGAAGCTACATAGTTAAAATAATCAAAAATACCGCAATTGACCAGTATCGCCGGAATACTGTTTTCTACAGAAGAAATCAGCCTATCGACGAGGAAACGGAACGTATTCCCGACAGCTCGGTGAATGTTGAGAACATGATTATTCAGGACGGTGTGGAATCGCTGACAGAAAATCTCAGCAGTTCCGACCGGAAAATAATTGAACTCAGATTCGATGAGCAGATGCAATGGCGTGAAGTTGCGGAACATCTTTCGCTCACCGAAGCGACAGTGCGCAAGCGTTTTGAACGTGCCAAAAAAAAACTGAAAGGAGAACTCAGCAATGAAAAAAAATAATTTCGACTGGGACAGAATAATCGAAGATGCATTTTCCGGCGGTGAACCGCATGAGTTTTCCGAAAACTACAAAATGCGGAAACAGCAGATTGAAAGGAGTATCAGCATGAAAAGAAAAATCAACAGACAGCGTATTATAGGTGTATCCGTAGCCGTGGCACTGACAGCCGCAGGTTGTACAGGACTTATTGCTGTGGGAAAATTCGGAGTATTTGAAAAACTCAGCAATAACCTTGACAGCACATACATTGATTCCGAAGGTAACGAGTACAGAAAAGACAAGTTTGAAAACCACGACTTTGAACAGATAGCACAGGTGGCACAGCCGTTTACTAACCCCATTCCTCTTGACGGAAATGATATTTCAATAACTGTCGAAAGTATGTACTGTGACGGGAATACGCTTATACTTGCTCTTGCCGGAAGTCTTAAAAACGGCAATCCCGACGGTTTCCAGTATGTAAGATTCACGCCGTATATGACTATGAACGATAAAAAATACGGTCTTGATTCTGTTCATTCCGACGGAATCATAAACGGACGTGCTATGATGTATCTTGATGAGGGTACACAGAACAGCTTTACCGGACATTTTCAGATTACACTCAACAATTTCTGCAAAATTTCTCAACCTACAGATATTGAATTTAAATTTCTTCAGTTTTCTCCCAATTCCAATTCTTACGGCATAGGTGAGAAAGATGATGAAATTCTGGGTGATGAATTTAATTTTGCCGTGAATGTTACGCCTGATGATTCTCTCAAACGTCATATCAATCATACTTTTACCGATTCTGAGGGATATTCCCTGACGATTTTTGACATAACTCCTGCCGGAATGGAAATACAGTGCTGGCAGATTCCGGAGGTTTATGACCATGAGACCCCTTATCAGAAAGAGAATCTGGATTCTAAGGTATACAGTGTGTACACTGACGGAAACGGAAATCAGCTTGAATTTCTCGGACTGTGGAGTATGTTTGAACGTGAGGACGGCTCATTAATGGATTTGCTACAGCCACCGACATCTGATATTATAAATATAAAATATTATGATGCAAATACACAGGACGAAAACGGCGGAAGTCTTTTTGTTCACGAAATGACAATCGACCTTGAAAATCTTGCTGTTATAGAATAACTTGTCTTGAAACTGCATATCCTGTAAAGATAAATTCCGAAAAGGAGTGAAACTTTATGGGTCTTACAGAAAAAGAAGCAGCCGCACGGCTGAAAAAAGACGGGCTGAATGTTCTTGAGGACAAGAAAAAAACAAGTGCCGCAAAAATATTTATAGGACAGTTCAGGGACGTAATGGTTATGATTCTTCTTGCCGCAACAGTAATATCTGTGCTTCTGGGCGAGGTTTCGGACGCTATAACTATTATACTTATTGTCCTGCTCAATGCTATTCTTGGATTTATTCAGGAATACCGCACAGAACATACTCTTGAAGCATTGAAATCCATGTCTGCTCCGACGGCAAAATGCTATCGTGACGGAAAACTTATTCAGATTGAGGCGGAACGTCTTGTAACGGGCGATGTCATAGAACTTGAAGCCGGTGACAGAGTTCCGGCAGACTGCGTGATAATTTCGGCAGCCGGATTATTCACCGATGAATCAATACTGACGGGAGAATCAGAACCTGCTCCGAAAAATGCCGGAAATATAAACGATACGGATAACAGCATAAATAAGCCGAATATAATATATTGCGGAACATCTGTTGTAAAGGGAACGTGTAAAGGAAAAGTCATCGCAACGGCCAAAAATACCCAGATGGGAAAAATTTCGGAACTGTTAGCAAATATTGATAAGGAACTCACACCCTTGCAGAAACGTCTCGCCGAACTCGGAAAAGTAGTAGCAGTAATATGTCTTTTTGTATGTATTGCAGTATTTGCCGCCGGAGTTCTTCGGGGAGAAGATATATTTGAAATGCTTATGACAGGAATTACAATTGCGATAGCGGCTATTCCGGAGGGACTTCCGGCGACCGTTACTATTGCTCTTGCTCTTGCCGTAAACCGTATGCTTAAACAGAAAGCACTTGTGAATAAGCTCCACAGCGTTGAAACACTTGGCTGTGCATCTGTTATATGTTCCGACAAGACAGGAACTATAACAGAAAATAAAATGACCGTAACAGAGCTTGCAACCGCCGATTCCGAATATTTTTTCAGCGGTTCGGGATATAAAATAAGCGGAGAAGTCACAAAGGGAATAGATAATATTTCTGTAAATCCAAAAACCGAAAAAGCAATGACGGAATCGCTGAAATGCGGTGTTCTGTGTTCGACGGCGACTATTTCCAGCGACAGGGCAGGAATAAGCCGTCGGCGTGGTTCGCTTAAAGGAAAAGGCGAATGGAATATTTCGGGAGACCCTACCGAAGTTGCACTTCTTGTTGCAGCAGCGAAAGCCGGCATAACAAAAGATGTACTCGAACAGTATTCACATAAACTGAAAGAATTTCCGTTTGACAGTGAAACACGTTTCATGGCGGTACATTGTAAAGAGGGAGCGGAAAAACGTCTGTATTTCAAGGGTGCGGAAGAAGTTATACTTCCACGGTGTTCACAGTACATATCATCGGATGGAGAAATAAAACCGCTTACGTCCGGAATAAGAAAAGAAATCGGCAGAAAGACGATTGAGATGTCCGACAAGGCACTTCGGGTTCTTGCACTTGCATACTGTGTATCGGAAACATTTGACCCTGAAAGGGGGAATCTTATATTCCTCGGAATTTCGGGAATGCTCGACCCTCCACGTGAGGAAGCAAGAACCGCAATCAGAAAATGTGCCGCCGCTTCCGTGAAAACCGTAATGATAACAGGCGACCATAAAAATACAGCCGTTGCGGTTGCAAAAAAAGCCGGACTCCTGCGGAACGGCAAAGCCCTGACCGGTGCGGAACTCGACAGAATGACTGATAGTCAACTTGATGCCTGTATTGATGAATGTACTGTGTTCGCCCGTGTTGAGCCTGTTCATAAACTCAGAATAGTGCGGAGTTTCAAGCGTAAAGGCGAAATCGTCACCATGACCGGAGACGGTGTGAACGATGCTCCGGCAATAAAAGAAGCCGATGTGGGCGTGGCAATGGGAATCACCGGAACAGATGTAACAAAACAGGCGGCGGACGTGGTTCTGCTTGACGATAATCTTGCAACGCTTGTAAATGCCGTCGAGCAGGGACGATGTGTTTACTCAAATATACGGAAATTTGTGCGTTATCTTCTGGCGTGCAATATCGGGGAAGTTCTTACGATGTTTCTCGGAATACTTATGGGTATGCCGATAGTTCTTATGCCCGTACAGATACTTCTTGTAAATCTTGTCACTGACGGTCTGCCGGCGATAGCTCTCGGACTTGAACCGCCGGAAAGTGATATAATGAACCGTCCTCCACGTAAATCAACAGAGGGATTCTTTGCCGGCGGACTTATGTGGAAAATCGTGTTCAGGGGAATATTTATCGGGCTTTCAACTCTTGCCTCGTTTACATCTGTAATGCATATGGGAGGCGATATAAAAGCCTGCCGTACTGCTGCATTGATAACGCTTGTTGTATCTCAGCTTATACACGTCTTTGAATGTAAGTCGGAAACAAAATCAATATTTAAAATCAATATTTTCAGTAATATGAAACTGATATTTGCTGTTCTTGTATCGGTTATGGCACTTGCGTCGGCGGTTGCAGTACCTCAGCTTCAGGGAGTATTTGAAACTGTAACGCTTACCGGCGAACAGTTTTTTGCAGCACTGGGATTCAGTATAGTAATACCGGTGTTCAGCGGACTACTTACAAAACCGGCAAAGAAATCTGTAACAGTTTGAAAAATTAATCAATATTTTTTAAATTTACAATTTCGACAAGAAAAGTACTTGACAAATAATGAAAAATATGATACAATGTGTGGCATAGAATGAATATCCAATGAGGGAGCTGTCTGTAGAAGATAGCTCCTTTGCGTTTTTATTACAGGAGGTGAATCCAATGGCATCAGAAGCAGTAAACCGGATACTCAATGCCGAAGCGGAGGCGGATAAAAAAATCGCAGATGCCCGCAGACGTGCCGAGGAAATAATCGAACAGGCACATCAGCAGGGTGCAGTCACAATACAGAAAAGAATCGCTGACGCAAGAGCCGAAACCGAAAAAATCAGAAAGTCAAACAATGAAAATCTCTCAAAGTATTGGAAAAACGCTGACAGAGAATGTGAAAAATCACTGGAACTTCTGCGGAATCAGGTAAATAATAATACCGAAAAGGCTGTATCTGCAATAACAGACCGCTTTTTCTGAAAGGAGTGTGATTTATGGCAAAGCTCAGAATGAAAAAAATTGAGCTGATAGCTCCGCTGACAGACAACAAGAAAATAATCGAGCTTATTCAACGGCGTGGAGTTATTGAAATATGTTCCGCCGATAATGAACTCGAACAGACAAACGTCACCGCAATAACAGGCGAATTTGAGCGTTTCCGTGCTGTGATTTCCGAATCTCTTGAGATACTTGAAAAATATGCTCCGGAAAAAAAGAGTATCGCTGATATGTTCGGCGGACGTGACGAAATAGAAAAACATGAGTTCGGGGAAAAAGCCGAACAGCTTGAAAAAATTATGAATACAGCTTCGGAAATTGTCCGGAACAGTAAAATTATTTCGGAATCACAGACAGAAATTCAACAGCTTGAACTTAAAAACGAAATGATTAAGCCGTGGATAACGCTTGATGTTCCGCTGAATTTTAAAGGCACGGCGAAAACAACAGCGTTTATCGGTTCGCTTTCGGGGCATTATGATTATGCTGACGAACCGGACGGTTCTGTGCTTAATATGACAGGCAGTAACAATATTCTTACGCTTCCGGAAGACTGTACGATTGAAATTATATCATCATCAAAGGAACAGACAAATCTTTTTATATTATGTACTAAAGAATCTGCGACTGAAACAGAAGATATACTGCGGAAAATGGCATTTGTTCCGCTTTCGGAAAATTCTGCTCTGACGGCGGAGGAAATCATTCGCAGAAATTCGGAAAGATGTGCGGAACTCGAAAAGAATATCGGGAATGCCCAAAAGACTGTAATCTGTTCTGCACCGTGGCGTGACAGCCTTAAATTTGCAGTTGATTTTCTGGAAATGCGTAAGGATAAGTATGACGCTCTCAGCAGACTTGGAATAACCGGTACAACATTCGTGCTTAACGGCTATATTCCGGAAAAATACTGCGGAAGCCTGAAAAGCGAGATTGAATCAAAATATACGGCGGTAGTGACATATTCCGACCCGACGGAAGATGATGACGTTCCGGTTATGCTCGAAAACAGTAAATTTTCATCACCGGTTGAGGGTATCACAAAAATGTATGCCATGCCGTCAAAGTCGGATATAGACCCTACTCCCGTGATGTCGTTTTTTTACTATCTGTTTTTCGGAATGATGCTTTCAGATGCAGGATACGGAATACTCATGGTAATCGGTACAACGATAGTTCTGAACAAGTTCCGGATTGAGGAAAGTATGCGAAAAACAATGATAATGTTCCGGAACTGCGGTATATCGACGATTTTCTGGGGAGCGATGTTCGGAAGCTGGTTCGGCGATATAGTCCAGATAGTCGGGCGGGAATTTTTCGGCATAGAAACAGGAAGCCTTGCGTTATGGTTTGAACCGCTTGACGACCCGATAAAACTTCTGCTTTTTTCGTTTGGTCTCGGAATACTTCATCTGTTTCTCGGGGTAGCCGTTCAGTTTGTGATGACATGGAAAGAGGGGCATAAAATCGGAGCGGTTCTTGATGCAGTTCCGGTATATCTTACAGTAACGGGTGCTGCACCGCTTGCGGCGAGCATACTGACGGAAGTTCCCGAAAATCTTAAAACCGCCGGAACGTATATGACAACGGCAGGAATTATACTTCTGATACTGACTGCCGGACGGACATCAAAAAATATTTTCGGGAAGATATTCGGAGGTCTGTACGCTCTTTATAATACAGCTACAGGATATTTAAGCGATATACTTTCATATTCCCGACTGCTTGCTCTGGGACTTGCAACCGGAAGTATTGCAGGTGTCATTAATCTTATAGGCACAATGCCTGAAAATAAAATTGTAAAGCTGATTCTTCTTATTGTCGTTTTTGTTGTCGGACATACGGCGAATCTTGCGATAAATCTTCTCGGAGCGTATGTACACACTGACAGATTGCAGTTTGTCGAACTGTTCAGCAAGTTCTACACCGGCGGAGGAAGAGAATTTACACCATTTGCAGTCAATACAAAATATATCAGATTCAAGGAGGAAAAAATCAATGAATAGTTTAGGACTTACATTAGCGATTGCCGGTGCTGTATGTGCCGCACTTTTTGCAGGTATCGGCTCGGCGAGGGCGGTAGGACTTGTAGGCGAAGCCGCTGCCGGTGTTGTATCGGTTGACCCGTCAAAATTCAGCAAGGCACTTATTTTACAGCTTCTTCCGGGTACGCAGGGACTTTACGGACTTCTTATTGCGATTCTTCTTCTCAGCAGAGTAGGCGTACTGGGTGGAAATCCCGCCGACCTTACGGCAATGCAGGGCTGGATGTTCTTTGCGGCGTCGCTTCCTATTGCGATTGTAGGATATTTTTCTGCCATAGCTCAGGGACGTGCGGCTGTTGCAGGTATCGGAATCACGGCAAAGAAGCCGGAGCATAACGGCAAGGCGATAATCATGGCGGCGATGGTTGAAACGTATGCTATTCTTGCTCTTCTTATATCAATTCTTATTATTTACAATATAAATATCTGATGAAACGGAGGCGGTAAAATGGCAGGAATTGACAATATCCTGAAAATGATAGCCTCACAGCAGGAGAAATCGGAAAGCCTGATAATATCCTCGGCGAAGAAGCAGGCAGATTCAATAATGCGTGAATACGCCGAAAAAGCCGAAAGGGAATACAATGATTTTATGAAAAAGTCGGCTGTTCAGCTGGAACAGGAAAAGAAAAATTTCTGTTCCTCGACAGACGGCGAAATGAAGCGTGTACAGCTTGCATACAAAGTCGAAGCAATTGACGAGGTTATTGCGGAGACGCTCCGGAGACTGAATAATCTTCCGGTCAGCGAATATTTTGCGGTACTTCAGAAACTTCTTTCGGACAGAATAAGAAAAGGAAACGGTGAACTTTCGCTTAACGCTCTTGATTTAATGCGTATGCCGGAGAGTTTCCGGAAATATGCCGTAACAATTGCGGAAAAATCAGGCGGTACTCTTGAAATATCCGAAAATCCGGCGGATATAGAAAACGGATTTATATTGACATATGGTCTGATTTCCGAAAACTGCAGTTTCAGTGCCATAATTGAAGCAGAATACGAAAGCGTAAGGGATATAGCTGCGAAAGCTCTTTTCGGGTAGGTGAATCTATGAGCAGAACAACAAAATATGCTGACGCAGTTGCAGCAGTCAAGGCAATGGAAAATTCCCTCATGAACAGGAGCGATATTGAACAACTCATCAATGCGTCAGGAAAAACTGAATTTGATGCGGTTATGTCTTCAAAAAGAGGAAATCCCAAGGAATTTTCAACCGAAAGCGTGTGGGAATTTATTCATGGTTATGCTCCCGAAAGCCGTGAACTTGAAATACTTCTGTACAGAAATGATTTTCATAATCTCAAAGCCGCACTTAAAGCCATGGTATCGGGCAGAAATGCTGAGAAATATTTTATACGTCCGACCAATATCAATCTTGAAAGACTTCCGGAAGCACTTGCGGAAAAGGATTACAGTGTTCTTCCGGAGCATATGCACAGGACTGCAAAGGAAGCCTATGAGCTTATAGTGCGGACATCTGACGGACAGCTTGCGGATTCTTTTATAGATGCAGAAACTCTCCGCACCATGCAGAAAAATGCAGACGAATCAGGCTGTGAATTTATGAAAGAATATGCACGGATTTTAACAGTGTGTGCCGATATAAAGACGGCATACAGATGCAGCAGAATGAAAAAACAACGTATTTTTCTTGAAACAGCAATATGCGGAAGTCCGGAACTCGACAAGGAATCGCTTATCTGTGCAGTACTTGACGGAACAGAAAGTCTTATGAAATTTCTCGAGGAATCAGGCTTTGCCGAGGCGGTTGAACTTCTTGATAAATCAGCTGTCAAGTTTGAAAAATGGTGTGATGATTTGCTGATGGAACTCGCCGGAACAGCACGTATGAAGTCTTTCGGTGCTGAACCTCTGGCGGCGTATTATATCGCTTCCGAAACGGAACAGCAGAATCTCAGAATTATATCAGTCTGCCGTGAATCCGGTGCGGACAGGGAAACTATCATGGAAAGAATGAGGAAATTATATGTCTGAATTGCTTAAAACCGCTGTAATAGGCGATTCCGCCAGTGTATCGGGATTTTCGGCTCTTGGGCTTTCTGTATTCTGCGAAACTGAAGCGGATAAAATTTCGGTATTGATAAACAAACTGGCATCAAGCGGATTCGGAGTTATATATATAACCGAACCGGCAGCCGCACTGGCGGTAGATACGATAAAAAAATACAGGAGCAGACGGCTTCCGTCAATAGTTCTGATACCGGCAGTCGGGGGAAATACAGGCGAGGGAATGAGAGGACTTCACGAAACCGTGGAAAAAGCAGTCGGCTCTGATATATTAAAATAATATCATTCAGATAAATTAAAAGGAGATGGGGTTTTGAGCAGTATCGGAAAAACAGTAAAAATTTCAGGGCCTCTCGTAGTTGCCGAGGGAATGAGAGATGCCAATATGTTCGACGTTGTACGTGTAGGAAACAGGAGACTTATCGGCGAAATAATAGAAATGCACGGCGACAGGGCATCTGTTCAGGTTTATGAGGAAACAGCAGGAATGGGTACAGGAGAATCTGTTGAATCAACAGGCGAGCCGATGTCTGCGGAACTCGGACCAGGACTTATCGGCAGTATATATGACGGTATACAGCGTCCGCTTGACGATATAAGAAAAATATGCGGAAACAATCTTGAACGTGGAGTCGAAGTAACACCTCTTAAACGTGACCGGAAATGGAAGTTCACGCCGACAGTAAAAACCGGCGATTTGGTGCAGAGCGGAGATGTTTTCGGAACAGTTCCGGAAACCGATATAGTTCTGCACAAGATAATGATACCCGCCGGCATAAAAGGAAAAGTTAAATCAATCAGAGAGGGCGAATTTACAGTCGATGAAATTGTGTGTACAGTCGAAACGGAAAACGGCGACCGTGAACTTAAAATGTTCCAGAAATGGGCGGTACGCAGAGGCAGACCATATAAGAAAAAACTTTCTCCGGAAATGCCTCTTATAACCGGACAGCGTGTTATAGACTGTCTTTTCCCGATAGCAAAGGGAGGAGTTGCGGCAATTCCCGGACCTTTCGGAAGCGGAAAGACAGTCACTCAGCATCAGCTTGCAAAGTGGGCGGAGGCTGATATTATCGTATATATCGGCTGTGGTGAGCGTGGAAATGAGATGACCGACGTATTGAACGAATTTCCGGAACTCATCGACCCGAAAACAGGTAAATCGCTTATGGAACGCACAGTTCTTATTGCAAATACTTCCGATATGCCGGTTGCGGCACGTGAAGCATCGGTTTATACGGGAATTACAATTGCCGAATATTATCGTGATATGGGTTATTCTGTTGCACTTATGGCGGATTCCACATCACGCTGGGCAGAAGCTCTGCGTGAGATGTCGGGACGTCTTGAGGAAATGCCCGGCGATGAGGGTTATCCGGCGTATCTCGGAAGCCGTCTCGCACAGTTTTATGAAAGGGCAGGACGGGTTATATCTACAGGAACTAAGGGCAGAGAGGGTGCGTTATCCGTAATCGGAGCGGTTTCGCCTCCTGGCGGAGATATATCAGAGCCGGTATCTCAGGCGACGCTCCGTATAGTCAAGGTGTTCTGGGGGCTTGATGCAAATCTGGCGTATCAGAGGCATTTTCCGGCGATAAACTGGCTTACGAGTTATTCGCTTTATGCCGATTCGCTTGCAGACTGGTATAATAACAACGTATCGGCAGACTGGATTAAACTTCGTGCGAGATTTATGAGCATACTCAATGACGAGTCGGAACTTAAAGAAATAGTGAAACTTGTCGGAATGGACGCACTTTCGGCAGGAGACCGTCTCAAAATGGAGACAGCACGTTCCATACGTGAAGATTTTCTGCATCAGCTTGCATTTCATGAGGTTGATACTTATACAAGCCTTAAAAAACAGCTGTATATGATGAAACTTATCCTTAATTTCCATGATGAAGCCGAAACAGCAATATCAAAGGGTGCAGATGTGGAGCGTATCACAGAACTTCCGGTGAGGGAAAAGATAGGACGTTTCAAATATATTACTGAAGAAAATGCAGAAAAGGAATTCAGCCGAATATCGGTTGAAATTTCAGCAGGACTTGACAAACTAAGAACGGAGGCGTACTGATGCCAAGAGAATACAGAACTATTGAGGAAGCAGCAGGACCTTTGCTTCTTGTAAAGGGCGTTGAGGGCTGTACTTACGGCGAACTTGCCGATATACGTCTTAAAAACGGTGAAAAAAGAAGATGCCGTGTTCTGGAAATAAACGGCAGTGATGCACTTGTACAGCTTTTTGAAAATTCGGCAGGAATAAATCTTCAGGACAGTGCAGTAGTTTTCACCGGTCATCAGATGGAACTCGGCGTATCGGAGGATATGCTCGGACGGGTTTTTGACGGTATGGGAAATCCGATTGACGACGGTCCGGAAATAATTCCTGATATGCGAATGGACGTGAACGGACTTCCGATGAATCCGGTAGCACGAAAATATCCGCAGGAATTTATTCAGACAGGTGTCTCGGCGATTGACGGACTTAATACGCTTGTTCGGGGACAGAAACTTCCGATATTTTCGGCAAGCGGACTTCCGCACGCAAATCTTGCGGCACAGATTGCACGGCAGGCGAAAGTTCTGGGAGATAACGAACAGTTCGCCGTAGTATTCGCAGCAATGGGAATAACATTTGAGGAATCCGAATTTTTTGTCCGCAGTTTCCGTGAAACAGGTGCGCTCAGCAGGACAGTTCTTTTTGTAAATCTTGCCAATGATTCGGCGATAGAGCGTCTCGCAACGCCTAAAATGGCACTTACGGCAGCGGAATATCTTGCATTTGAAAAAGGAATGCACGTTCTTGTAATACTGACCGATATAACCAACTATGCAGACGCTCTCCGTGAAGTATCGGCAGCACGTAAGGAAGTTCCCGGACGGCGTGGATATCCGGGATATATGTATACAGACCTTGCTTCGCTTTATGAACGTGCAGGACGGCAGGACGGCAAAAACGGAAGTATTACGATGATACCGATACTCACCATGCCGGAAGATGATAAAACTCACCCTATTCCCGACCTTACGGGATATATAACAGAGGGTCAGATAATTCTTTCACGGGAACTTTTCAGAAAGGGAATAAATCCGCCTGTTGATGTTCTTCCGTCGCTTTCACGTCTTAAGGACAAGGGAATAGGAAAGGGAAAGACACGTGCTGACCATTCCGACACGATGAATCAGCTTTTTTCGGCATATGCACGTGGAAAAGATGCAAAGGAGCTTATGGTTGTACTCGGTGAATCCGCACTTACTCCGATTGATTTGATTTATGCGAAATTTGCCGATGAGTTCGAGAAAAAATACGTATCTCAGGGATTCGACAACAACAGAAGCATTGAGGAAACATTGTCTGTCGGCTGGGAACTTCTTAAACTTCTTCCGAGAAGTGAGCTAAGACGTATCCGTGAAGAATATCTCAAAGAATACTATGATAAGGATTGAGGTGGAACGGATTGGCAAGACTTAATGTGAATCCTACACGCATGGAACTGAGCAGTCTCAAAAAGAAACTTACATCAGCCCAGAGAGGGCATAAACTTCTTAAAGACAAGCGGGACGAACTTATGAGACAGTTTATGAATCTTATAAAGGAAAATAAAAAACTTCGTCTTGAAGTCGAAGAAGGAATAAGGACAGCCAACCGGTATATGGCGGTTGCGGGTTCGGTAATGCAGAGGGAAGTCCTTGAAACAGCACTTATGATGCCGAAACAGGAAGTTGAACTGGAAATATCCGAAAAAAACGTAATGAGTGTAAATATACCGGTATTCAGCCCTAAGTATCGTACCGGAGATACAGATGACATTTATTCTTACGGCACGGCGTTTACTTCTGTTGATTTGGACGGTGCAATAATGGCGTTGAGCGATATATTCCCGAAAATGATACGTCTTGCAGAAATCGAGAAAGCGTGTCAGCTTATGGCGGACGAAATTGAAAAGACACGCCGGCGTGTAAATGCTCTTGAGCATATCATGATACCGGATTATCAGGAGACTATCAGGTTTATCACGATGAAGCTCGCAGAAAATGAAAGAAGTACCACGATTTCGCTTATTAAAGTCAAGGACATGGTACTTAAACAGAATCATAATTTTTCTTAACAGTAAAAATTCCGGAATATGCAGATACTCCGGAATTTTTTATTTTAATCATTCTGACTGTTTTTATAGATTTATAAACTGCTGACAAGTTTGTCTCTCATGAGACAGAAATCAAATGTATCTATTCTGCCGTCCTTACACAAATCGCCGGCTTGCCAGCTGGTAATATCTTCCGAACCGAGAAGCCAGTTCTGTAGCATTACAACGTCTGCAATGCTGAATGTTCCGTCCGAATTGACATCGCCTTCTACTTCTTTTTTATTTTCTTCTGATTTTACTGATACGAGCAGTTCTTTCAGTTCGGGGTCGGACATTGTGCAGGAGTTTCTGTCATAATGCAGGTCTGTAACGTCCCAGAGAACAGGACACATATTATTTTCGTATGCTTTTTTGCATACAGACGAGAGGAAAAGTCTTACGGATTCTTCTTCCTTGTTGTTTTTAGGACAGCCGTATTCGCCGATTATAACTGGTATTCCGTTGTCGATATATGTGGATTTCATAAGGTTCATATTGTGTTCAAGTTCTGCAAATTCGGCATCTGTTCCCCATGTTGGGCTTGCTTTTCCCCAGTCGGCATCTTCTTCGAGGATTGCAAATCCTGCCGGTGTGTAGTAATGAACAGAAACAGCCATTCTGTCTGCCGGGTCTTCAGGCATTTTGAAAAGCGGATCGCAGGTCAGCTCAATATCCGTTTTATAGCCGGAAATGAGCAGATGACGCTCTGGATTGTTTCCGCCGGAGGAGCGTACAACATCGACGAAAGTCTGATTTACTTCGTTCACCATAGCGTATGATTCTTCTTTACCGGAAGTACCGCCCCAGCGATTCCAGACTGAATCCCAGCCGAGTTCTTCGTTCTGCGATTCAAATATAAGATGGTCGTTGTAATCCGAGAAAGCATCGCAAATCTGTGTCCATATTGCGGAATATTTTTTCAGGCATTCGTCTTTGTTCTCGGGGAGTTTTTCGAGCCAGCCACTGTCCCAGTGGAGATTGATAATTACGTACATATCACATTCCATAGCCCAGTCGACAGATTGGCGGACTTTTGAAAGATATTCGGAGCTTATTCTGTAATCACTGCCCATAAGGTTTGACCATGCCACAGGGATTCTGATTGTATCGAATCCCTCGCTGGCATATCCCTGAATCATTTTCTGTGTGATTACCGGACTTCCCCACGCAGTTTCATAAGATTCCGGAGTACCGTCGCCCCATTGTGCAATCCAGTCTCCGCAGGATTCGTATGTATTGCCGAGATTTATGCCTATTCCCATATCATGGACGAGTTCCATAGTAGAAATATCACGCATTTCTGATTCAACAGCAATACACGGTGAGATTTGGATACACGCTGTCATCATGGCAGATGCGATAAGAGATGATATAAATTTTTTCATCTGACTACCTCCAATGTTTATAATTCTGATTTTAAAAATTATCAATTATTTATATAATTATAACATATTTATTTAATAATGTCAAGAAAAAACCTTCATAAACACGGAAATATTTTTTTTAACCCTTGACAATTGTTTATAACGTGGTATAATATTATTAGTTGAAATTTTTTGCGTATGGAGGAACTTATTATGTTTAACAGAAAAACAGTCAGAGAAGAAATATCAGTTCATGCCGGTTCGTCGGCTGACGACGAACTGGACAGGAAATTCCACGAAATATATGACCCTCATAATCTTATCAATTATGAAATGTATGCCCGAAAATATGATGAACTTCCCGACTTTGACAAAATAAAACCCGGACTTCGTGAAAAAGCACGTGACACCGATGTTAAACGTCTTAACAATAAAACCGCCGGAGCAAGGGCAGCAGCAAACGAAATCAGTGATGTTGTTACAAATATGCTCGCACGCAACGGAAAACTTGATGCCGAACTTGTTCTTGCTGTAATTGCATCTGCCGGCGGACGTGAATGTATCAGAGGTATAATGCAGTCGTTATTTGAAATGACCGATAAAAAAAGTACAGACCGATATTCGGAAGCTGTTTCTGTCGGAGGAAAACTGGGAATAAATATTGTTTCGGGAAACAATGAAAGCTATGTTTCCGGAGCAAGAATAACAGAGGAAATATCCCTTTTTAACTGGATAGCGTTACGTGACGGCTATCAGGAAAATGCACGCCGGATTATGGAACTGAGTGCAGATGTTATGAATCAGTGCGGAACAGAGCGTTACTGGGAAATACATGGAAATGATATTCCGGACGACCCGAGAGAACTTATGGAATTTTTCGGGGACAGACTGGAAATCATTTTTGCTGTATACTGTCGCTATCCGCAGGAACGCATGACAGCTCTTGCATTTACAGCACAGTCGGCTGTCAAGGCGTTTACAGAAAGAAATGCTGTAAGTATGGATAAAGCTGTTTCGATTGTGTCGGAATATATGGTTCGTGGAGCACATTATTTTCCGTTAAATCTTGAAAAGGAAATAATTGAAAGCGAAAATAATCCGTTTTCAGTAGATGAAGATTTTCTTATCCGGAGTTTTACTGAAATTTATGCTCCGTATATGCTCTCAGAGCGAAATGAGCATACATTCGCAAATGCTGTGACCGCATCACGGAAGATTTATGTTCGTGTTGCAAAATCAATCAGAAACGAAAAAGGAATACGTGCGGAGACACTTCTTGCAGTGATTGCGTCGGCAGGCGGAAGAATCTGTATACAAGAAATGATTAATACTGTTGACAGCATGGTGATAAAAGATGCAAGAGAAAAGAAAAGAATTATTTCAGAAACAGCCCGCAATCTCGGAATATCAATAGAAGAATACGAAAACGGATTTTACATCACAGGAAGCAGAATCGAAGATGAATTTTCTGTCTTTATGGGAAATGCAGTCTCCGGAAATATAAGCAAAGATGTGTTGAATGTCATTTCAAGAAGAATTTCCGGACTTGCCGGAAAAGAAGATTACTGGAATACATCATTTGATAATATTATAAACATATCGCCGGAAAAACTTGCTGATATGTTTGACGGCGAATTTAATGAAATTTTTGAAACATATTGCCGTTATCCGCAGGAAAAAATGATTGCAGTATCATTTGCGTTGCAGTCGGCAGTAAATGAAATAATCAGACATAATATTTTCGGCATAGAAAAGGCAGCAGCAATTATCGCAGAATACGGCTGGCGTACTATGTGTTTCTGTAAAAAATTATCATAACAGTGATTTTTGATGAATAAAAACATCTGTAATAACAATAATAAAATCATACTAAATTTTATTTGCAGGTGGTTTTTATGGATTGTATGAGAATAACAAAAGTTACAGGCAGGGAGATTCTTGATTCAAGAGGAAATCCCACAGTCGAAGCACAGGTCTTTCTGAAAGACGGAACATCGGCAACAGGTACAGCTCCGAGCGGAGCGTCAACGGGAGAATATGAAGCTCACGAACTCAGAGACGGCGATAAGGAAAGATATAACGGTAAAGGTGTTCTGAAAGCTGTCGAAAATATCAATACGATAATCAGTGATTCGGTTACGGGCATTGATGTATCAGATATATCTGCTGTGGATTATGCCATGATGAAAGCGGACGGAACAGAAAACAAGTCTGTTCTGGGAGCAAATGCAATACTTGCGGTTTCAGAAGCGTGTGCAAAGGCAGGAGCGATTTCGTCGGGGATTCCGTTGTATCGGTTTATAGGCGGGATTCAGGGAATTACTATGCCTGTTCCGATGATGAATATTCTCAACGGCGGAGCTCATGCCTCGAATACGGTCGATACTCAGGAATTTATGATAATGCCTGTAGGTGCGGGTTCATTCAGGGAGGCTCTGAGATGGTGTTCGGAAGTATATCATTCTCTTGCCGTAATTCTGAAAAAAATGGGGCTTTCTGTTTCTGTGGGCGATGAAGGCGGATTTGCTCCCGATTTTTCGGGCGATGAGGAAACAATTGAAGCAATTCTTGAAGCTGTGGAATCGGCAGGATATAAATCCGGAAGCGATTTCATGATTGCTCTTGATGCAGCCTCATCGGAATGGAAAGATGACGGAAAGGGAACTGGATTCTATAAACAGCCGAAATCCGGAAAAATATTTACTTCTGACGAACTCATTTCCCACTGGGAAGCTCTTATTGAGAAATATCCGATTATTTCTATTGAGGACGGTCTTGACGAAAACGACTGGGACGGCTGGCATAAAATGACATCACGCTTAGGAAAAAGAGTTCAGCTTGTCGGAGATGACCTTTTTGTTACTAATACAGAGCGGATTTCAAAGGGAACAGAACTCGGAGCAGGAAATTCTGTTCTGATAAAGCCAAATCAGATAGGAACTGTTTCGCAGACGGTGAGGGCTGTAAAAATGGCTCACGATTCAGGATATACAGCGGTGATTTCACATCGTTCCGGCGAAACGGCGGACACATTCATTGCCGATATGGCAGTTGCTTTAAATTCGGGTCAGATAAAAACGGGTGCACCGTGCAGGGGAGAACGTATCGCAAAATATAACCGACTTCTTAAAATAGAAGACGAACTCGGAAAATCCGCTGTTTATCCTGACTTACGCAAAATCCGGAAAAAATTTTCTGAAAACTCTTGACAAATCAGGAAAAGCATGATATAATAGTATAAATTTTTTTGAAAGGAAGGTGAGCATCATGTTTGAAATCAGATATTTTAACAATAAAAACATCATAAAATCTACAAACGTAATCATGGAGCTTGCCTGCAATATAGATTAGTCTGATTTATTATCATGAATAATTATATGCACCTCTGTTTACGGCAGAGGTGCTTTTTTTGCAGGCAGTTCCGGAACTGAAAGGAAATAACTATGATTATTTTAAACGGAAAATACAATTCGGCAAAAGTATTTACTGATGTTATTGACCAGAATGCAATAACACAGATAATCGAACTCTGCAGTCAGCCTATAAGCTCCGGTGAAAAAATACGTATCATGCCCGATGTTCACGCCGGAGCAGGTTGTACAATCGGAACTACCATGACCATAACAGATAAAGCAGTTCCGAACCTCGTAGGCGTGGATATAGGGTGCGGAATGGAAACAATAATACTCAAGGAAAAACATATAGAACTCCAGAAACTCGACAAGCTGATTTATCAGAATATACCGTCAGGCTTTGAAATCCGCAGAAAACCGCACAGATATACAGAAAAAATAAATCTTGCAGAACTTTTCTGTTTTGAACATATTAATTCCGCACGTGCGGAACTCAGTATCGGAACGCTGGGCGGTGGAAATCACTTCATTGAAGCAGACAAGGGAAGCGACGGCAGAATTTATATTGTTGTTCATTCAGGTTCACGCCATCTCGGAGTGGAAACAGCGAAATATTATCAGAACGAGGCTTACAGCCGGCTTAATCTAAGTTCGGAAACCGAAATTCAGGAACTCATAATCCGGCTTAAATCCGAGGGAAAAGAAAGACAGATTCAGCAGGAAATTAAAAAGCTTCTGAATACAAAGCGTACCAATGTCCCGAAACATCTCGCATATACAGAGGGTGAACTGTTCAGACAGTATATCCATGATATGAAGATAGTACAGGAATTTGCAATGCTTAACCGTCAGGCGATTATGGACGAGATAATCAAGGGTATGGGAATCCATGTCGCCGAAAGATTCACAACAATACACAATTACATCGATACAGAAAATATGATACTCCGCAAGGGAGCAGTCTCCGCACAGAACGGCGAAAAACTTATCATTCCGATAAATATGAGGGACGGAAGCCTTATCTGTACAGGTAAAGGCAATCCTGACTGGAATTTTTCCGCACCGCACGGAGCAGGACGGATTATGTCACGTTCGCAGGCAAAGGCGAGCTTTACCGTTTCGGAATATAAAAAGCAGATGAAAGGAATATACACGACTTCTGTCAATTCCGGAACTCTCGACGAATGTCCGATGGCATATAAATCGCTCGACGATATAGCCGGAAATATAGACGAAACAGTTGAAATCAACGATATAATCAAGCCCTTGTATAATTTCAAGGCAGGAGAGGAGTAATCTATGAGAACATTCGTGCCGTATGAAAAAATGAGCAAAAAAGAACGCAGAAAACTTGATTCCGCCAAACGCCGTGACTGGAACGGTCTCAATCCTGTAACAAGAATCGCAGATAAGGAAAGAAAATACTCAAGGAAAATCAAACACCCCGAAAGACTTGTATAATCACTAAAAATTTCTGTAGAATATTGTGCAGAATCACGGAAAATCGCCGACAGCTTAAAAAATCACAGAATAGTATTGACATTTTAATGGAAAAGCGTTAAAATATGTATGTATGAGATTTGAGCCGTAAAGGCAGTAATATATGCAATGTGCAGAATGGAGAAGTTTTTATGATTAAGAAAATAGGCGTACTCACAAGCGGCGGCGATGCTCCTGGTATGAACGCTGCTGTAAGAGCTGTTGTAAGAGCTGCTATCAGCAAGGGCATGGAAGTTTATGGTGTCCGCAGAGGTTATAACGGTCTTATCAACGGCGATATTATGAAAATGGACGAAAGAAGCGTAACCGATATTATACATCAGGGCGGTACTGTTCTTTATACTGCAAGATGTCTTGAGTTCAAGACAAAAGAGGGCATTGAAAAGGCTAAGGCAAAGTGCGATGAACTCGGTATCGAGGGTCTTGTTGTAATCGGCGGTGACGGTTCTTTCAGAGGTGCTGCTGACCTTTCAGCTATGGGCGTGCTTTGTGTCGGTCTCCCCGGAACTATCGACAATGATATTTCATGTACAGATTATACTATCGGTTTTGATACCGCTATGAATACCGCTATGGAACTCGTTGACAAGCTCCGTGATACATCACAGTCACACGACAGAATTTCAGTCGTTGAAGTTATGGGTCGTGGTGCAGGTCATATCGCCGTAAATACCGGTATCGCCTGCGGTGCTACAGATATAATCACAAAGGAAGTTCCGTATGACCTCGACAGAATCGCTGCTACTATGCTCGAAAAGAAAGCAAGAGGCAAGCAGAATTTCGTTGTTATCGTCGCTGAGGGTATCGGTCATTCTCAGGAAATAGCCGCCGAACTCGAAAAGAAAACCGGCATCGAGGCACGTGCTACTATCCTCGGTCACGTACAGAGAGGCGGAAATCCTACAGTAAGAGACAGAGTTGAAGCTACACGTATGGGATATTATGCTGTTGAACTTCTTGAAAAGGGTATCGGCAACCGTGTTGTCGGAATTAAGGACAGCAAAATCGTTGATTATGATATTCAGGAAGCACTTTCAATGAAGAAGCCGTATGAAGTCGACCTCCACAGAATTGCTGAGGAGATAGCATTCTGATTCCGGATTATATTATGATAAAAAGCCGTCTGCATAAAACAGACGGCTTTATTTGTTCGTTAATCAGCGTTGGTCTTGGAAAACGGTTTCAATGATTTTTCCGGAGTTTTCCGGCGAGTATGTCCAGCGGTCAATATGACGTGCGTCGGTGAAATATCTGAAATCCCTGCTGATTTCGCAGTCGTCGCAGATGTCTACAATAACAAGCTTGACTTTCATTTTATTCGGAATAATAGCCTTTATGTAGACACTCACGCTCTGACCTGCCTTTACATCACTGCGGAGTTCTGCAAGACCGGCAAGATTGGGGGCGAGTTCTACAAATATTCCATAATTTTCAACGGAGCGTACTATTCCCGATACAGTCTCGCCGGCTCTGAAACTTTCGGAATTTTCTTCCCATGTTCCGAGCAGTTCTTTGTGTGTGAGACATATTCTCGAATCTTCGTTGGAACGCACCACCGCACGTATAAATTGTCCTGCACTGAAACGCTGGTCGGGGTGAGCTATTCTTGAAACCGAAATTGAATCAATCGGAATAAGTGACGGGATTCCACAGCCGATGTCAACAAAACAACCGAACTGTTCAAGATGAGTTATGCGTGCATCGATAACATCGCCGGCGGAAAGTTTGTCACAGTATTCGCTGATACATTGTCTCTGAGCTGCTGTACGTGATAATTCCGCCTTTATTCTGCCGTTTTCGCCTGATGAAAGACCTATGACCTTGAAGCAGACAATTTTGTTCACCCGTGATATTACGGCAATATCACGGGTTACTCCCTCGGCTATTCCTACCGCACCGTTTTCACGCCGGATTATTCCGTCCGCACACGGAAGGTCTACTATAAGATTATGGGAATTGTCGCAGACCGCAGCACGGGCTTCGAGTATTATTCCCTTTTCCATAGCTTCTGTAAGACCGTCAACAGATGAGATATACTTTTGATTTTCAGCTGTCCTGAAAAGACAGCCCTCGGGTTTGTAGTTCATATTTTTTACCTCCGAAATATTTTTTTCATAATAAAAGATATTCTTTCCGGAGTAAAAATATTCTTAATACTTTGGCGAATAAATATTATTTCCTCCCATTGCAGAAAGAATGGAGTGGATTTCATTTGTTCCGCTTCCGTCACATACAATGAAAACAGTGGTTTTTCGGTTTCTCAGAGGTTCTGGTATAACGCTGTCCGTTGCCGGTGATTCCAGAACAGCTGTAAGATAATTGTGTGATGTTACGGCGGCAGGAAGTATTGTATAGTTCGTACCGCCGTGAAGTTTCTGTGCTTTGTCTGATATTCGGTTATAGACGTAGTTTGTTGAGTATACTCCTCTCACGTTGTCCCTTATTTGTTTAAGAGCGAGTTCGGCGGTTTCGGGGGATTCAAAATCGGCAGTTACTCTTGTTACCATAAATTACTCCGTTACTGAAAACTTATAAATTTCATTCCTTAGCATTTCTGCTGTACCAAAATAAAATTGTGCCTGATATCGCCGTCACAGACCGCCAAGGGTAGTATAACATAAAAAATTTACTTTGTCAAGTCTCAATAACGGTTTTCACCTCACTTTTCTTATAAAACTTGATTTTAATTTGTATGATTGTTTCAACTATTAAAAGCTTTTTCATTTCATGGTTTTGATTTGTTTGTATTATATACTTTTTTTCTTTGTTTTTATTATTTTTACACAAATTCAAAAAAATATACATATTGCTATTGATTTAATTTCGGTTTTGGGGTATAATTAGGAATAGTGATTTCATGAAAGGTGACAGTTATGGATGTGCGTATAAATGATGTGCTTGCAATGAAAAAAAAACACCCCTGCGGTTCGGACGAAATGCTTGTACTGCGTTCGGGTATGGATTTCCGGCTTAAATGCAGGGGATGCGGACATGAATTTCTTGTTCCACGCAGTAAAATCGAAAAAAATATAAAAAAAATACTCAGAGACGATAACGGAAATTCCTGAAAAGATTATCGGGAAAGGAGATACTTTATGTTTGAAAAACTCGCATTAATGGAAGAAAAATATGAAGAACTTAGCGAAAGACTTTCTGATTCCGAAATACTCAGTGATAACAGGCTGTATGCACAGCTCATGCGTGAGTATAAAAATATGACTCCTGTTATTGAAAAGTACAGGGAATATAAATCCGCAAAAAATTCCCGTGACGAAGCCAGGGAACTTCTTGATACAGGCGGTCTTGATAAGGATTTCAAGGAAATGGTTCAGGCGGAATTTGAAGAAAACAGAGACGCTGTTGAAACTATCTCGGAAGAACTGAAAATACTTCTTCTTCCCAAAGACCCCAACGATGATAAAAATGTTATTATCGAAATCCGTGGAGGAGCAGGCGGAGAAGAAGCCTCGCTTTTTGCCAATTCGCTCTATCGTATGTATACAATGTATGCCGAATCAAAAGGCTGGAAACAGGAAATACTCAACGCACAGCCCACCGAACTCGGCGGATTTAAGGAAATCAGCTTCTCTGTCGAGGGAGCAGGAGCATATTCAAGACTGAAATATGAAAGCGGAGTTCACCGTGTTCAGCGTGTTCCGGAAACAGAATCACAGGGAAGAATCCATACATCAACAGTTACCGTTGCGGTTCTTGTCGAGGCTGATGAAGTTGAACTTGAAATAAATCCTACAGATTTGAAAATCGACTATTTCCGTGCAAGCGGTGCAGGAGGTCAGCATATAAACAAAACAGAATCGGCAGTACGTATTACTTATCTTCCCACAAACGTGGTAGTCGAATGTCAGGACGAACGCAGTCAGCATAAGAATAAGGATAAGGCGATGAAGATTCTCCGTTCACGCATATACGAGGCAATGCAGGAGGAACAGGCAGCAAAAGTCGCATCGGAACGCAGAATGCAGGTCGGAACAGGTGACCGCTCCGAAAGAATACGCACATATAATTTTCCGCAGGGAAGATTGACCGACCACCGCATAGGGCTTACAATATATCGTCTTGAAGATGTCATGAACGGAAATCTTGACGAGGTTTTTGATGCTCTTGCAACCGCCGACCAGGCAGCAAAATTAGCAAGTCAGGAAGATAAATGATGAAAACACTTTTGCTTACAGAAAACGCAGAGGATATAGCTTCTGCGGCTGAACTCATAAAAAACGGCAATGTTGTCGGAATACCGACGGAAACAGTCTACGGTCTCGGAGCAGATGCATGTAATGAAAACGCTGTGAAAGCTGTTTTCGCCGCTAAGGGCAGACCGGCGGATAATCCGCTTATAGTTCATATTGCAGATTTTTCACAGGCTGAAAAATATACATCATATGTTCCGGCTCTTGCATATAGATTGGCAGAACGCTTCTGTCCGGGTGCACTTACAATGGTTCTTCCGAAAAATGAAAGCATACCCCTTATAACCTCCGGCGGACTTGATACTGTAGGAATACGTGTTCCGTCACATAGGGCAATGCACAGGATTATCGAACTCTCCGGCTGTCCGATAGCCGCACCGTCGGCAAATATATCAGGACTTCCGAGCCCCACGTGTGCCGGACACGTAATGCGTGATATGAACGGGAAAATCTCGGCGGTTGTTGACGGAGGAGTTTCGGAATACGGAGTCGAATCAACTGTAATATCTTTTGACAGCGAAAACAGTGTGCGTATTCTGCGTCCCGGAGCTGTCACGCCGGAAATGCTTTCGGAAATATGCAGAGATGTTATAATCGACCCTGCTATATTGAATGAACTTGCGGAAGACGCATCTGCACCGTCTCCCGGAATGAAATATAAGCATTATTCCCCGAAAGCCAATATTATAATGGTTGAGGGAAATTATAATAATTTTATAAAATATATCAGAGAAAACGAAAAAGACAATGTGTGGCTTCTTGTTTTCGACAATGACAGCACAGAATTTCCGTACAGATATATGACCTACGGAGCAGACAGTTCACAGCAGGCACATCTGCTTTTTCACAGGCTAAGGGAACTCGACGAAGCCGGAGCTGAAAAGGTTTATGTCCGTGCTCCGTCAAAAGACGGCGTGGGACTTGCCGTATATAACCGCCTTATAAGGGCGGCAGGATTTGAGGTGATAAAAGTATGACATCTCTTAATGATGTTCTTATAGTGGGAATTACGGGACAGACCGGTGCAGGAAAAAGTGCCGTTTCAAAGGTGTTTGCCGATAACGGATTCGCTGTTATAGATGCAGACCATATTTCACGGATAGTTGTGGAAAAGGGAACTGAATGCCTTGATGAAATCACCGATATTTTCGGAAAAGGTATTCTTAATCCCGATATGACGCTCAACAGGCGGGCTCTCGGAGATATTGTATTTGCAGATAAAACAAAACTCGAAATGCTCGATTCAATAATATATCCCTATATAACCAGCGAAATACTCAGCCGGATAAAAGAATATTCCGAAAACGGTAATTTAATGATACTTCTTGATGCACCCACTCTTTTTGAAAGTCATTCTGATGATTTCTGCGAGATAATCATATCCGTTATAGCAGATGATACTGTAAGGGCAGAACGTATCATCAGCAGGGATAATCTTACGCCTCAGCAGGCGAAAAACCGTATGGATTCACAGCACAGTGCAGAATTTTTTATGGCACATTCGGATTACATAATAGAAAACAATGATTCTATAGAAACCCTTTGTGCTGTTTCGGCAGAAGTGGTTGACAAAATCAAATATTATTATTATAACATACGCTCAGAAGCAAAATATCTGTGATATGAAAGGAGTACCTATAATGGACGAAAAGAATAGCATTTCAAAGGAACTTAAAGAAAAACTGTTTATGAAGCGTGAAAACGGTTACAAAAGAGTTGATACCGCCGAAGAAGAAAAAATCTTCTCTTTTGCAGAGGATTATAAAAAATTCCTCGATTCGGCAAAAACAGAACGTGAAGCAGTTATCGAGGCTGTAAAACTTCTGGAATCCAACGGATTTGTTGAATATAAAAAAGGCATGGAACTTAAAGCAGGCGACAGGATATACCGCAATAACCGTGGAAAAGCTGTTATCATGGCTGTTATAGGTACTGCTCCGATATGTCAGGGAGTAAGGCTGTGTGCCGCTCATATTGATTCTCCGAGACTTGACCTTAAACAGAATCCGCTTTATGAGGACAGCGAACTTGCACTTTTCAAGACTCATTATTACGGCGGAATTAAAAAATATCAATGGACTACAGTTCCGCTTTCACTCCACGGCGTTATATTAAAAGCCGACGGAACTTCCGTAAGCGTGAATATCGGAGAAAATGAAAATGACCCTGTGTTCTGTGTTACGGATTTGCTTCCGCACCTCGCAACTGAACAGATGACCCGTACTGCCGGAAAAATAATCAGAGGAGAAGACCTTAATCTTCTTATCGGTTCGATTCCTTTCCGTGATGACGAAACAAGCGAAGCTGTAAAGCTGAACATCATGAATATTCTTTTTGAGAAATACGGAATTACTGAAAGCGATTTCATTTCCGCAGAACTTGAAGCCGTACCGGCATTCAAGGCACGTGACATAGGATTCGACAGAAGTCTTATCGGCGGATACGGTCATGATGACAGATGCTGTGCATATCCGGCACTCAGAGCATCTCTGGAATGTAATATGCCGGTTCATACCGCTGTTACGGTTCTCACGGATAAGGAAGAAACGGGAAGCGACGGAAATACTGGTCTGTGTTCGTCGTATCTTAAGTATTTCATAACCGATATTGCGGAGGATATGGGCGGAACCGGACGTGATGTCCTTTCGGCATCGGAATGCCTTTCTGCTGATGTAAATGCCGCATTTGACCCGACTTTCGCCGAAGTCAATGAGCGTAACAATTGTGCCTATGTCAATAAGGGCGTATGTATTACAAAATATACAGGTGCAAGAGGAAAATCGGGAACATCTGACGCTTCCGCAGAATTTGCCGGACGTATACGCAGACTTATGGACAGCAGAAACGTTATATGGCAGACGGGAGAACTCGGCAAGGTAGATGCCGGCGGAGGCGGTACTGTTGCGGCATATATTGCAAATCTCAATGTAGATACTATTGATATGGGAGTGCCGGTTCTTTCTATGCACGCTCCTTACGAAGTAATATCAAAGCTCGACCTTTATATGGCGTATAAAGCATTTGCGGCATTTATCGCCGATTGATTATGGATAATTCAAAAACGTCGGTTCGGAATTATCAGCTTGATTTTTTAAAGCTCTGTTTCGCACTGTGCGTATATATCTATCACAGCCGTTTACTTTCTGCGGAAGGTCATATTATACGATTCATTTCAAAAAAATGGGGATTCATGAGCGTGCATTTCTTTTTCCTTGTTTCCGGAATGTTTATGATAAGCAGTTTCATGAGGAACAGAGAGAATCAGAACCGGAATCACGGTCATGAATCCGGAAAGTATGTTATAAAAAAGTATCTTTCAGTTGCATTTCCGTATTATTCGGCATTTATCACAAGTTTTTCGGCACGTATGATAATGGAAATCGGCGGAAAGGGAAAGCCGGTTTTGAATACCTTAGGGGAAACTCTGATAAAAAGCATACCGGAACTGTTAATGATACAGAATGCCGGAGTAAGCCCTGTCGAAATAAACGATGCAACATGGTATATTTCGGCAATGCTTATTACAATGCTGTTCATGAATTATCTTCTCCGGAGAAATCCTGATTTGTATATAAATATCCTCACGCCTCTTGCCGGAATACTTCTTCTTGGATTTTTTTACCGTTCCGGAGAGCCGTCATATCCTCATAAGGGAATAGTCGGATTTGTAAGTGCCGGTATTCTCAGAGCAGTATGCGGAATATCTTTCGGTTCTGTGGCGTATATTATTTCGGAGTTTCTGAAAAAAAGAGTTTCCACAAAAAATCAGCGGATTTTTGTAACGGTATCGGAATTGATTTTATCGCTTCTGTTTGCCGTGGTGTGGTTCTGGAGAACAATGAATTCACAGTTCTGGTATCCTGTTATTATGCTTATGCCGGTAATTGTCGGGATAATATTCAGTGGTACAAGCTATATCGGCTGTATTTTCCGGAGCAGGATTTTCAGCAGATGCGGAAACTGGTCGCTTATAATATATCTCAATCATTTTGCACCATATCGGATAGTTCAGCAGATGAAAATATTTTCGGAATATGACTACGGCGGAAAATTAGGATTCATGACGCTTTTCACAGCGGTTTCATGCGTGATAAGTTTTTTCCTGATAAAATTATTCAGATTTTCGGCAGTCAGAATAAACAAATGGCTTTCGTATCAGAAGCCCGTCTGAAAGGCGGGCTTTTTGTTTTTTATCTAATTATCGGCAGAATACCCCCACTTCTAAGCGAAGCGAAAGTGGGGGATGGATACCGAATATTTTTTACATTAAAATTTGCTTTTTTGCTTGCATTATATGATAAAAAATGATATAATTGTATTTGGTCTGATTCAGACAAAATGATAAATCTACATAAATTCAGGAACTGACAGAATTTTTCAGGCAGTTCCGGTGACAGAACGGAGATTCAGTATGAATAATTCTTATTACACAGGCAAAATCAATGACATTGTTTCGGAAGTAAAAAAAGCAGTTGTCGGCAAGGACGAAATCATTATAAAGACTCTGCTTGCGATTCTCTGCAAGGGACATATTCTTATAGAGGATATTCCCGGAGTAGGAAAGACTACCCTTGCCCTTGCTTTTTCAAAAGCACTTTCGCTTAAACATAACCGTATGCAGTTCACGCCGGACGTTCTTCCGTCGGATATTACTGGATTTTCCATGTTCAATAAGCTGAAGAACAGTTTTGAGTTCAAACCGGGAGTGGCTTTCTGCAATCTTTTTCTTGCGGACGAAATAAACCGTACATCAAGCAAGACCCAGTCTGCACTTCTGGAGCTTATGGAGGAAAAAAGAATCACTGTTGACGGAAAGACATATAATCTTCCCGAACCGTATACTGTTATAGCAACACAGAATCCAATGGGGTCGGCAGGTACTCACAATCTTCCCGATTCACAGCTTGACCGCTTTATGATAAAGCTAAGTATGGGCTATCCTGAATTTAAAGACGAAGTATCTATACTTAAAGCGAAATTCAGTTCATCTCCTCTTGATAATGTACAGGCTGTTGCAGATGCCGATATTATTATAGAGCTTCAGAAATATATTTCCAAAGTCTACATAGATGACAGGATTTATGAATATATGGTTCAGCTTTCGACGGCAACACGTAATCACCCGATGATAAAACTCGGAATAAGTCCACGTGGTACGGTTGCACTTATGCAGATTTCAAAAGGCGTTGCCGCAGCTATGGGACGTGATTATGTTATACCCGATGATGTTGTATCTATATGCAGTGATGTATTCGGACACCGTATCATGCTTAGTTCAAAAGCAAAACTTTCGGATATGACGGCAGAAAATATCATAGACGAAATAATAAAATCCGTGCCGTCTCCCGGAATTTCCGCCAAGTAGGTTCTGCCTATGCTGTTTATAAAAATATTTTTCGCTGTACTGATAATTGTATGTATAGTATTTTATATAATGTATCTGTGGGATTTTGCACTTGTACTTCTCATTGCCATGATTGTACTGCCGGTGATAATGTTTGTTTCAACGTACATTGCAAAAAAGATGATAGATATTGATTTTGCGGTTAAAGATAATACAGCGGCAAAAAAAGAAAATTTTCCGGTTCAGCTTAAAGTCGTCAACAGAAGTATTATACCAATCGGAAAAGCGGAAGTGCAAATAGAATACTGCAATATATTCAGCGGTGAAACAGGAAAATTCACACTTCTTATTCCTGTTCAGGCACGAAATGTCCAGAGTGTTTCGTTTCAGCTGAGTTCACGGTTCTGCGGAATAGTAAAAGTTCAGTGTGCGTGTATAGATATTTTCGACCCGCTGAGGATATTCAGATTCAAAGCCGGAAAGAATATTCAGACCAATATTCTGATAATGCCGGAAGGCCGTGAAATAAGCGGAAGAGTTTCCAGTACGGACAGGCTGAATGATGAAAGTTCGGTATTTTCGGAATATGCCTCCGGAGATGACCCGTCGGAAATATTTGACCTTCGCAATTATAATCAGGGGGACAGGCTTAACCGTATACACTGGAAATTAAGTCTGAAAAAAGATGAATTTATTGTAAAGGATTACAGTCTTCCCGTGGATATACCATGCACGATATTTCTTAATTTACGGTGCAGTGAAAAATCCGTATATACGCTTCCTGTTTTTGATACGCTTATCGAAACATTTGTGTCTGTGTCACAGTTTCTTATTGAGAACGAACGTGTACATAAAGTCGTGTATTATAATTTTAAAGCACGCAGTTTTGTTGAAGCAGATATTGACAGTTCTGATTCTATTTCTTACCTGATACAGGAACTTCTGCTTTCACTAAGCGATACATCGGAATGCAGACTTCCGGAGGAGTATTTCATCGAAAAAGAAAATTTTTCGCTTTCGTCATTTATATTTATTTCACCGGAGGTACAGCCTTCTGTTATGGAATTTATTGACGGAAATATTGATGCGGATATAAAAAATGCTCTTATCGTTGTCAAATCTCAGGAAGATGCGGTAAAGATACAAAGCTATTCCACAATCAATACAATACCTGTTATTATCGGCAGAATCAGGTCATCTGTCAAGGACATCGAGGTGTAACATCTATGAAGAAAAAAAAGAATATTATCCATAATACAAGCGGAATAACAGTCTGTGACAGTATTGTAATGTCCGTCAAAGACAAACATATGGATATGCGGAAGATTGAATCTGTTTTTATTGCCGTTGCAGGATATATTTCCGTACTCATGGTTTTTCTTACCATGTTTGATTTTAAGTACAATAAACCGGCGGTTATAATGTCGGCGGTGATTTTTTCTGTTGTTTATATAGTACTTTCCCTTATCGGAAAAAATGCATTGTGGCTTATTGTTGTTACGGTTGCTGCCGGATTTGCAGCCGCATTCAGGATTATAGATTTGGCGGCGGCAGGATATAAATATGTGTACAATGTAATCTATAAGGCAGCGTATCACAGTGATATAGAATATTATAAATTCCTTGATAACTCTCTTGAATACGAATCAACAACGGCTTTCTTTATACTCTGCGTGTGGCTGATTGCTCTGATAATATATATATTTACAATATATCATCAGCACCCTTTGCCTCCGCTTATAGTTGTGTTTCCTATTCTTGAAATAGGAATGTATAACGGACTTAAAGTTCCTGTTTTATGGGGAATGATGGCGATTGGTTATCTTCTGGCTGAGTTTGCCATGTGTACTATCGATATAGGCGAGTATTACGGCGGAAACGGCGGATTTGTCCGGAAAGATGATTTGTTTTTCCCGAAAAGGCAGATGAAACTAAAAGTAACCGAAAAATGCGGTCTGTATATCATTGTTCTTACGCTTGCAGTCGCAGGAATTGCAACTCTCGGAATAAAAATTACAGGATATAAAAGAAGCGAGGAACTCAATCAGAAACGTATCAATATAAGAGATGCAGTAAATTCGTTTTCGATTGAACATCTTGCAGACAGTATTTCTGATATTACTGCTGCTTTCGGTTTTACGTTCAGGATTGAATCGCATAAACTCGGAAATATTTCATCAATGAAGTATAAAGATATAACAGATATGACAGTTAAATTCGACAGTGCGGTGAACGGAGCAATATATCTTAAAGAGTATACCGGTTCGGTATACCGGAATAATGAATGGTTCAGTCTGCCGGACTCTGCATATAAACACGAAATTTTCAGCAGTTTTAAAACCTATGATATATATCCTCAGGATTTTCCTTTTAAATTCAACAGACTTATAAATCCTGAAACTCCGGAGCATACTGTCTGGATAGATTCCATGCTTAAAGGAGAACGCAGTTTTGCTCCTTACGGTTCGGACAGTACAGGAATACTCAGCTATAACAACGACAGTGATATGACATCAAAAAAACGTATGAAAGATGAATATTCCTATACGTTCAGCCATGTCAGTGCAGAAAATACCTGCATTTCCCTTATACCGCCGGTTCGGAACGTATATACTCTCGACAGCATAGAGGACGAGGATATCCGTGAAATGATTCTTGAATACGGAAACAAAAAGGGTCTTGTAAGCTATGATTCATATCTTTCGCTCGATTCGGAAATACCGGCAAATATAAATGAAATGTATAGTGAACCGTCGCTTATTCTTGCCGAACTTATTCAGGAAGATTATGAAAAATTCGTATACGATAATTATTTACAGATTCCGGACGATACAAATATAGCGGAAGTCCGTGAAGCATTTGCCGATATACTTGATACATCGGAAGCCGGTGACAGTGCCGTGAAAAAAATTGAAGTTCTTACCGCTCTCCGGAACAGAGTTTCCGAAATGGCAGAATATTCGCTCCAGCCTGGTAAAACTCCGAAAAACAGGGACTTTATAAATTATTTCCTTATGGAGAATCATAAAGGATACTGCACTCATTATGCAACTTCGGGAGTTATTCTTTCACGTATGGCAGGAATACCGGCACGTTATGCGACCGGCTATGTTGTCGTCGGAGATGATTTCAGCAGTGACAACAGAAACGATGACGGTACATATACAATAGATGTAAAGGATAACCGCAGTCACGCATGGGTTGAAGTTTATCTCAACGGATACGGCTGGGTTCCTTTTGAATTTACGGCAGGCTATACGGAACAGACTATCGATACAACTCCGACTACCACCGTAACCACGGTTATTACAGAGACCGAAACAACTGCTGTTGAAAATTCCGAAACCGAACCGGCAGATACTACAGATGCTCCTGATAATACAACACAACATCAGAACGGTCACCAGCAGAATACCACTTCTGTGACTTCAAATGCAATAACTGTTACTACCGGAGGACATATGTCCGGAGCAGGCGGAGATGGCGGTTTTGAAGTGCCGGAATCAGTAAAAAATGCGGTTTATTATATTGTAATAGCAATCTGTGCCGTTGCTGTGATTGTTATTCGCCGAAGAATTATAATCGCTTTCAGAAAAAAACATTTTACTAAGGGTTCATCGTCGAGACGTGCGGAATATATGTTCAGATATATTGAACAGATTTTCGCATATGTGGATATAAAACGTGATGAAATGCAGTTTACCGAATTTGCAGAATATGCAGAATCACGCATCGGAGGACGGTATTTCTCAGAGGGAGAATTTTCGGAATTTATGAATACAGCTCTGTATGCGGTATTTTCAGGAAATTCGCCGTCAGATGAAGAACTCGGAAAATGTATGAAATTTGCTGATGAAACTGCAAAGAGAATCTATGAAAATGCAAATATCTTAGGAAAACTCTACCTCAAAATAATACTCTGTTATATGTAACTATTAAAAATCCCTCTTTTCACGGACATAGGTCTGATGAAAAGAGGGATTTCTGCAAGATATATTGTCTTTGATTATTTATTACTTTACCGCATCGAATCCGTGCTGTAAATCGGCAATTATATCGTCGATATGTTCCGTGCCGATTGAAAGACGTATTGTATTCGGCTTGATTCCGGCTGAAAGCAGTTCTGATTCATTCATTTGTGAATGGGTTGTTGATGCCGGATGAATTACAAGAGATTTAACATCGGCTACATTTGCAAGCAGTGAGAAAAGTTCAAGGCTTTCTGTAAATTTCTTTGCGGTATCGGCATCGCCCTTTATTTCAAACGTAAAGATTGAAGCTGCACCGTTTGAGAAATATTTATCATAGAGTTCTTTTTCTTTTCCGTCTGTGAGTGACGGGTGATTTACTTTTTCGACCTGCGGGTGATTTTTAAGGAAATCCACAACTTTCAGTGCATTTTCAACGTGTCTTTCAAGACGGAGCGAAAGAGTCTCGAGACCCTGAAGGAGCAGGAAAGAATTGAACGGCGAAATAGTTGCACCCTGGTCACGCATAAGAGTTGTGCGGAGTTTCATGATATATGCAATATTTCCGCACGCCTCCGTGAATACTACTCCGTGATATGACGGATTCGGCTTTGAAAGTCCGGGGAATTTATCATTCTGCGACCAGTCGAAATTACCGGAATCAACCACAACTCCGCCCATTACAGTGCCGTGACCGCCGATAAATTTCGTAGCGGAATGCACAACAATATCCGCACCGTGTTCGATTGGACGAAGAAGATAAGGTGTAGCAAAGGTATTGTCAACAATAAGCGGTATTCCGTGTCTGTGTGCGATTTCGGCTACTGCTTCAATATCAAGAACATCGGAATTAGGGTTTCCGAGAGTTTCGGCGTAGAGAAGTTTTGTATTAGGTTTTATGGCTTTTTCAAAATTTTCGGGCGACGGGCTTACAAAAGTTGTTGTCAGACCCTGTTCAACGAGCGTATTTGCAAGAAGATTGTATGAACCGCCGTACAAATTAGTTGACGCAACAATATGGTCGCCGGCTGTGGCGATGTTCTGGATTGCGTATGTAATAGCCGCCGAACCGGACGCCGTTGCGAGAGCAGCTGCACCGCCCTCAAGAGCAGCTATTCTTTTCTCGAAAACGTCGGAAGTAGGATTCATAAGTCTTGTATAAATATTTCCGCCCTCGGTGAGACCGAAACGTCCTGCCGCCTGTGCCGAATCTTTGAAAACATATGATGTTGTGGCGTATATCGGGACAGCTCTTGCATCGGTTGCAGAATCGGGATTTTCCTGTCCGACATGAATCTGCAATGTTTCAAATTTATAATTACTCATTATATTTCTCCTTTATATGCATTTTGATTTTCTCATTATTCAAACATCGGTGTTGACAAATATCTGTCGCCTGTATCGGGAAGAAGAACGACTATATTTTTACCTTTGTTTTCGGGTTTTTTAGCTTCCTGAACTGCTGCCCATACGGCTGCACCTGATGAAATTCCTACAAGAATACCTTCTTTTCTTGCGATTTTCTTTCCTGTTGCGAAAGCGTCCTCATTTGAGACGGCAACGATTTCGTCATAAATACCGACATTAAGTGTATCCGGAACAAAACCCGCTCCGATTCCCTGAATTTTATGTGAACCTGCTCTGCCCTCTGAAAGAACCGGAGAATCTTTAGGTTCGACTGCGATTATTTTAATATCCGGATTTTTTGATTTAAGATATTCGCCTGTTCCGCTGATAGTACCGCCCGTACCGATTCCGGCAACGAAAATATCCACTTTGCCGTCGGTGTCCTCCCATATTTCAACGCCGGTTGTCTGCCTGTGAGCAAGAGGATTGGCAGGATTTGAAAACTGTGCCGGAATAAAGCTGTCCGGAATTTCCTTTGCGAGTTCGTCAGCCTTTGCTATAGCACCTTTCATACCCTTTGAACCCTCAGTAAGAACGAGTTCCGCACCGTATGCGTTCATGAGTTTTCGGCGTTCGATACTCATGGTTTCGGGCATTACGATTATAATTCTGTATCCTTTTGAGGCGGCGACAGCGGCGAGACCTATTCCTGTATTTCCGCTTGTCGGCTCGATGATTACGCTTCCGGATTTAAGTATTCCTTTTGCTTCGGCGTCTTCAATCATAGCCTTAGCGATTCTGTCCTTGACAGAACCGGCTGGGTTGAGATATTCGAGCTTTGCGATAATTGAAGCTTCGAGATTTTCATCGGATTCGATATTTTCGAGTTCGAGGAGAGGGGTATTTCCTACGAGTTCGGTAATTTTATGTTTTATATTCATAATCAGAAACCTCCATTACTATTCCTATATATATACTATGCTTTAGATTATATCACATTTTCCCTTAAAAGTCAATAGCTATCATAAATTTATATATTTTTGTAAGATTACATATTATTTTGGTTCTGTGAAGAAAAAAATTATAATGAACTGCTAATTTAAAATATTTAATGTAGTCCGGTGTGTAAACAGTAAAATCCAGACATTTTACTATAAATAAACGATATTTTATAATCAGATTTAATTATACTT
>CAMWYX010000017.1 GCA_947178575.1 uncultured Ruminococcus sp.
TCACATCTTCATACTCTATTAAAACGTTTTTAGCCTATTGGTACAGGTTCTTAATATTAAACATTAAGTGTTAATATAAAAACAACCATGAACTTTTTAATAAGTTCATGGTTGTTCTATCATATATGATAGTGCCGCTGACCGGACTTGAACCGGTACGGATTTTACTCCGAGGGATTTTAAGTCCCTTGTGTCTGCCTATTCCACCACAGCGGCTTAATTCTTTCACAATTATATCATAATATTTGATAAAAGTCAATAGATAAATAAAAAAATATTATTTTAATCAATTAAGATAACTCTGTGCAGAATTTAGATTTATTCTGCACAGAGTTAAATTTTATTTCTTAATGTAAAGTTTATGTGTTTAGTATTATAGGCGTTTTATCCCAGAATTTCAGTAAGCTGAAGTATTATTTCACTGAAATAGCATTTACTTACCTGACCTGCCGGCAATGCAGAATTGCCGGATATATCGTTTACAGAATAGAATGACAGCGTACCTATTGTTATTTCATCGGCTTCCTCCGAGAATACCCCGATGTACATACCCGAGAAATCAAGTTCGACGTACCAACCTTCGGGAACAAGTTTTCCGTCTTTTTTTACACGTCTTGAAATATCGTATCGTGTGAACTGATAGAAAAATCCTGCATCTTCCGGAGTTCCTTTGTCCCAGTTATTTTTCATCATTCTGCTTGCGAATGTGATATTAACGGCTTCTTTTCCGCTGAATCTTTCTATTACAGCAGAACCGGATTCCTCCGGAGTTACACGGAATATTTTTCTTTCAAGCTGAGGGAACGGCTGAACTATTTCATAATCTGACAGCTGTTCTTTCCATGCGGAAATCTCGTCTTCAGAAAGTTCAACAGGGTGTACAAGGCTTATTACAGCATTTTCAGGAATTTCAAATTCATCTTCGTCAGAAGTTGTAAAGCTTCCGTCGTCCATGTAGCGGAATGATGATATAAGCTTGTCATCTTTGTATATTCCCCATATCAGACCTATTGCAAAGCAGTGCATAACAGGATTTTTAACAAAAAGCTTTTTCCAGTTTTCAGATGTCCATTTTCTTTCGCATAAAAGAGCATACTCAAGACGTGCTTTCTGAACGGAAACGGCGGTTTTAAGCTGTTTTTTCATTTCTTTGAAATCCGAATATGATTTTCCGGCAATCTCAGCAGAATCATTTACACCGGGTTTAGGCATATTTTTTACTTTTTTGTTTCCGTTGAATATTTCAATTTCAAGTGACGGCGTAAGGTATACGCTGAACTGACGTGTACCGTAATCAAAAGTACGGCACATTTTTTCATCAAAACCGAAATCGGGGACAATGCGGTCAGCGAGTTCCTCCTGTGTGATACCGAGAAATTCGGCTGCATCGAACATAGCTTCATTTGCGGCATATTTAACTTGTTTCTTCTTGAATGTCCGTGCAATATTATCTACCTGCATAAGAGCGGCGGGACTTCCGTTGAGAGCAAGAGCCTTGACAGCCGAAACAGCCAAAGCACCACGCATATTCTGAGACCATTCGTTTATATAGTGCATGAATGTCTGAATCATATCGGAATTTCCCCATACAGATGCAAAAACAAGAATCCATTTGTTTTTTGTATCTGCACCGGTATCAATCCATTTTCCGAAAACTTCTTCGGCAAATTTTGCCAGTTCGTCCGGATTCAGACTACTTCCGAGAATTTTTCCGTTTTCGTTGTCGTTTCCGTAACTGCACAGAAGAAGAGCCTGCATATACTGTTGTGGAGCTTCATTGCCGTCCTTGAAATGAACCGGACTGAAAGCTGATTTATACAGCCATTCGAATTTACGGGTTTTCCCGCCCTTGGTGAGTTTCTGTGCGAGTTCGGTTATATTGGTTTCAGCGGTATTTCCGGAATCTCCGATTCCTAAAAGTGACATTATCTTTACACGGAGTTTTTCGGATTTTTCTTTTTCAAGAGCCATATTCAGAACTTCAGACCAGTCGGAATCAGGCATATTTGCAATGATTGCAAGAGCCGTTTCACGTTTGGAGGCTTTACGGTCTGCAAGAAGTTTTTCAACTTCGGGCTGACAGCCGGTGATTTCCGGAACTGCTTTCGCAACGGCTTCACGGACGTTTTTGCTTGATGTATCAGAGGCTGAGAAAATCTGTTTCCTGTATTTATCGGCATCTGCATTTTTAAGGATATTGATATAGATACATTTGTGGTCTGCCGAAAGATTTTTAAAATTCATTCCGGCGATATAATCGGCATAGGGAATAAAATCAGCAGGTTCAACACCACACATGAAAAGTTTTTCGTCCGGAACTTTTTCCTCAATGAGTATCTTTGCAAGTTCAGCTGAATGGTCAGTGTTTTCTGAATCTGCGATACGCTTTAAATTTTGAGTGAGAGACCAGTCATTTTTAGAACAGCAGACAGTAACTACAATACTTCTCCGGACAAATCCGTCAGCACCATAGGCATAGCAGTAGTGATTTGTATCCTTTGGAAGTATATATGTCATTTCAACTGAGGACAATTCTTTCTGAACATCTTCACGCTTTTTTCTTCCGAGGATATATTCAATAATGTTCTGACATTCCTCAACAGAGCCGGAAATATGATTTTTTATGGTATTAATAAGCCTGTTAAGTGCAAGAGCTTTAAGCCCTGCGTCGTTTTCCGCATTATATTCCGGATTTACACTGCAAAGAACCTCAAAAACTTTCTTGGCAGTAAAGGCGTTTGTAATATTTTTTATTGATTTAATATAATAACTTTCGTAATTTTTTGCAAGATACATCAGGTGCGGACGTATTTCCTCTAATAGTGTATTAAAAGGTTCTGTATTTATTCTGTATCCGCCGTCATATATCTGCACAACACACATTACACCTTGAACATATTTCAGAGTTATGGGAATATTTTCCTCAACGACAGTTTTTCCGATATTTTTCAGGTTGAATTTTTGTGCATATGCTTCCGGAATTATATTTTCCGGATTTATTTTCATTGCCTGACGGAAAAGTTTTCGGCAGTCCGAATCAAAACCGGACGCAACGGCAAGGCATGGTCGTAGGAGATGAGCAGTGCAGTCCGGCGGAGTCATATGAAGATGACCAATATGCTTTTCTGCAATTCTTTTGATGACAGCAGTAAGCTTTTCGATTATCGGCGATGGAATATATCTGCTATACTTGCCGAATCTGTCGAGAGCAGAAGCTGCAAGTTTGAGAGAAGTATCAGGATTGGCTTCTTCAGTGATTTCAGCTGCACAGAGTAAGATTTCAACTGGTATATCCGGACGTATGTAATTATATTGGTATATGAGTATTGCGGTATAGGCGGCTTCGGCATAAAGTCTGCTTTCTTTTTCGCCGGATTCTCTGTAGAATTCCTCAATTGCCGGAACGATATATTTTTTTCCGTCAGGGTCTTTGTTTACATCTCTGAATGGTTTAATCAGAACTCCGCACCGACAGCCACAGAGATTATAGCAGAAGATTATATAACGGTTAATAAGTTCCGTGTCATGTCTTCTGATGATATATTTTTCAACGGCTTCATTTAATTTCCAGTAGTATGCGGAACCCGGATTATATTTTCCGCTGATACTCTTAATCAACGAATTGTTACGGGGGAGCGAAGTATCCATATACTGCTCAAATATGTCAATATATTCCGGTTTAAGAATAAGATTAAGTGCTTCGCCCACAGGCGAGATATTATTTTTATTTCCTGCATAAATCATAATTGATTCTCCTTTTTGGTGTTTAATTTAAATTTTAATCTGAAATCTGATTCAGGATTAAAATTATTTCGAGGCGTTTTTTTGCCGATGATATGTATTTGTATATATCCGCCATTCTGAACAGAATATTTTTCATATCGGCGGAAGTGCTGTGGCGGTACATTCCGGCGGATTCCGCAAAATCTCTCCACAGACGGCTGAGACCTTTCAAGCCGTAGTTGAAACATAGATTTCCGGTTTTTTTAAGATGTCCGGTTTCCGAGCGTATACCGCATTGCAGAACGAGTTCAAGATTTTCCTGAATTTCGTCCAGAAGTCTGCTGATGATACTGACATATTCGAGATTTTTTTTATCGGTTCTGTATTTGTCAGGAACTTCATATTCATTATAATAATCCGGAGCATCTATGAAATCATATATTTCTATCGGATAGAGACTGAGACGGTTATTCTCAAAATTTGCAGAGGCGAGGATAGTATAGTTCTGATTTTTTTCGGCAATCATTTTATTTCCGAGTTTTTCAACGAGTTCCACGAGCTTTTTGGTTTCCTTGCGGTATTTAAGACTTACATCGGCTTGAAATCCGTTTACATCTTCAATAGTGAGGGAATAAGTCTGCGAAGCCTTGTCAAAATCAGAGCGTATACATTTAGCCGGACGTATGAACATAAGGCGTTCAAGTTCGTTACGGGGATTTTTTTCATACAAATCGACAACGGCTTTTTTAAAATCCGTATAGATAAGTCTGCGCAGTTCAGAACAGTTCAGGTCTCCGGCGGAGGTCAAGGCGATTTTTGTTTCTTTGGATTGCGAAAGTTTGCCGTCGCATACTTTTGCATCGAGAAGAACAAATTTATTTTTCATCATTTTATTCAGCGGAACTGTCATTCCCCATGGAAGCACGGCAGAATGGAATCTCCGCACACTGTCATAGAATACGGGTCGCATATCGGAAAGCGACATAAACGGTTTTTCTGTATCGTCGAGATTGAGGAAATAATATATTTCACCCTCATAGTCACCGCCCGAAGATGAACGCTGACCCAATGGCAGAATACGGAGTTCACCGGAGTACGGAATATAAGTCTGCCGGAAAGTGCCGAGCATATCAGCGGATATATTATTCTGTGACATTATATTCATATGTGTCACGGCATAGCAGAAATTTTTCAGAAAATATTCCATACTGAAAGAAGCTCGTCTGGCGAGAAAATCATCAAGACGTGTACTTATATCACGCATAATTCTTTCGCCGTCAGCCATTTTGAGAGCGTGGCACTGTACGGCGGAAAGTTCTGCATTATCGGGGATATTTTCGGAAATCCGGACAGTACCGTCAGACAGAATATCGCCTAAAATTCCGAGGCATTGTTCTGCACATGAATTGATTTTATCAATATCCTTTTCTGAAATCTGATTTTTATTTTCGGGTTCTTTTTCCGGTAATTTTCCTGTTAATTTTTCCGGAGCAGGCGGATTTGATTCGGCTTTTTCATCAGAATTTTTTAGTTCGGAATTTTTGGATTCTGAAAATTCTTTTTCAGGAATATTTTCCCTTAGTGCGATTAAAGATGCAATAATATGACGGCATATGGTTCTGGAAACACAGGTGCATATTGAATTTTCCAGCGGTACAGAAATTCTGACAGTTTCGCCGGATACGGAGACTTCGGCGGTTTCACCCGAAATCGTACATACAGGAACGGAAGATGAAAGGTCTTTTACGGCACGTTTGAATATTCCTTTATTGGAAATGCCGGTAAGATATGCCTCATCAGCCGAGGCAAGAGCTTTAATTAATTCATTCATATATTTCTCTTTCAGAATTATTTATATTTAATCCGGATAAAAATTTTTAAAGTATCATTTTTGATATATAGTTTCCGAGCTGTTCGGGTGTCATTGCGCCTACAAATGCGCCCATATCCGCAAGTTTCTGACCGAGCAGGCGGTTATATGCAGGATTGGCATTTTCGTCAAGTGCGGTGAGAAAATTAAGTTTTGCACCGCTTCCGATAATATTTCTGCTGATATTCAGCAGATTTTTTTCAGCACCGCCTTCATACAAATCGGTTACAACGATAACGCAGGTACGTGACGGCGAGGCTATAAGACTTTCGCAGTAGCCGAGAGCTTTTCCGATGTCAGTACCTCCGCCCAGCTGTACGCTCATAAGAACCTGTGCAGGGTCGCCGGCTTCTCCGGAAAGGTCAACAATGGAAGTGTCAAATATTACGAGTTTGACTTCTGCAAAAGGAAGCCTTGCAATAATCTGAGCCATGACAGCACTGTATATCACAGAGCCGAGCATCGAACCGCTTTCATCAACAGCTATGATGATACGTTTGTTGTTATATTTTTTTATTTTGTTTGAAAAATAAATATTTTTGAGTATCAGCTGTCCAGATTCGGAATCATAATTTTTGAGATTATGGCGGATAGTTTTTTTGAAATCAAGATTACGTGCGGATTTGACAGGAGATGAGGAGTTTCGGTCAATACGTCCGGAAAATGTACGGCGTATATCATTTTCGATTTTTGAAGAAAGTTCCTGAGCGACTTTTTCGGCGATTTTTCTTGCGGTATTGAGTACATCTCCACGCATCAGATGTTTAAGCTGAAGAATTGTTTTCAGCAGATTCATATCCGGAGTCATGCGTTCAAGAATTTTTTTATCGGCTAAGAGTTCGGTCATATTGAATTTTTCAAGAGCGTGATTTTCAAGAACATCAGCGGTTTCTTTCGGGAAAAGCCTGCGTATTTTTGTTATCCACTCCGCCGCCATAATCTGACTTTTTCCCAATCCTCCTGAACGTCCGCTGTCCTGACGCACATCATCTCCCTGTGCACGGCTGTAGAGATAATCTAAAAGTTCTTCCATATCCGTAAGCTGATTTATCTGCTGTTGATTTCCGCCGAATTGCAGGTCATTTCCGGACAGGCTTCCGAGAATCAGTTTCCAGCGGTTTAAAGCGGTCTGATTAGTATTATCATTCATTGAGAAGTCCCTCCATATTGAGTGATTCACATATCATGCGGTCGAAATTTTCACCGAAAAGGAAAAGTTTTTCGTTTACAGCAGGTTTCATGAAAATATCGTTTTCGTTTACATTGTGAAGCTTTGAGGCAGTTTTTGCTACAATACGCAGTTCATTCGGAGTAAAACTGCTGAATGCAAGTCTCATTGACGGCAGTATTTCAAGAAAATCATCATAATCCATACTTATAATCAGTTGGTCTGTCATTTCAAGAAAAGAGCTGTCAGTGAAAACAATATCCCGTGAAGTTGTAAACAATCCTCTGAGATAATCCGCACCTTTTTTGCGTATTGCAACAGTTCCGGCGAGATAACCTCGGGCAGCGTTTTCGGCATCTGCGCTGTTTTTGGAATCTATTGCGTATAAAATTCCCATAGCTGCTCCGAAAACAGCAGGTTCTTTTTCTTCTGCTCCGGCTATGGAAGTGAGTGCTGATTCAAGATATTCTGTTTTTTCCGGAAGTATTTTTGTGGCGATACTGTACATAGAACGCATTATGTTGATTATTTCATCTGCTTTTTCCGACGGAGCATTTGCCATTAACGGCAATGCAGAAACAAGACGGTCAAAGCATCGGATTAAGTATCTGAGTGTGGAATCGTCCTGAAAGTTGTAGAGATTCTGTAGCCGGAACAGTGTTTCAAAATTTCTCATACCGTTTCCAACGGAGAAAAAATCGCCGTCAGCTGTAATTATTTCGTCCAGAAGTTTCTGTTCTGCCGAACCGAGTTTAATTCCCATCTGAAAACAGTCAACAGCCACAGAGGCAGCGGCAGAGCATTTTCTGTATCGGTCGAGTATTTTTCCGGCATAGTTAGTGCAGGCTTCTTCGATTGTAAATCCGTCGGTTGTATGGTCGATAAGTGATGAATCAACTTCGGGATTTCTTTGATATTTCCATTCTTCACGTACACGGCTCATATCCTGATTGTTATAAATATCAGGGCCTTTTACAATTTTTGAAAATCCTGTTCCGAGAAATTTCATACGGTGCAGGAACTTGCTTACTTCCCGTCCCCGTGATGAAGTGAAAAGAGAAACATCAATTGTTTCCGGTACAGAAGACGTATATTTGATTTTCAGTTTTGAACATTGTTTTTCAAAATCCGTTATAAGAGGAGGAATATATTGTTTATCGCCTATTTTTCCGACTGCATTTCCGGAAGCGAGTTGTCTGAGAATATCAACAGGAAGTGATGATGAAACAGTTTTTTCACCTTTTATAAAGCATGAGGTTACAGCGTCGATAAGTTCGTTCATTCCGCATTCTTTAGTATTTCGCAGAGCAGCAAGACCGTGCATCATAGAGTAAGCGGCAGTCATATCGGCTATAGATATAGGGATATCTTTTTTTGCAGATTTTTTTGCGGTTTCTGTGAGAAGATTAAGAGTTCCGGAATTGTATACTCCGACAGGATTTTCAGATGACAGCATATATTTCATAGCATTATCATAGAATCCGGGATACATCATTCCGGACGAATATCCCCGGAGAGAATCTACTGCACGGTAGGAATAAGCCATAGGATAACAGCCATGGTTATCATTTGTAATTTTATGAATTTTAATCGGTTTTACTTTTCCGGACTGTATAAGCCGGTAAAGTCCGGAAGTGTGGAATCCGCCGGTTACAGCAAGAACTTTATTGTATGATTTCATTGCTTCAATGATATTGTATGCCATATGATTTTCACGGCTTAGTGTACCGTCCGCTTCGAGAATTTTTTCGGAAGTGCTGTGCCGTACAAGCATACAGTATGTATTCATGAGACTGACAAATTCTGATGTAGAAATATAAAGTCCGTCTGTTTCAAAATATTTTTCCCAGAATTCTTCAAAGTTCCGGACTTCTGATTTTTCGCATAGTTTTTCATAGAATCTGCTTTGTACAAGCATTGAATCGTCGGTATAACTGTGTTTATCGGCAGATTTTCTCATGCCTGCTCCGTCAGTCGTATGTATAAGTATCTCACAGTATGGCAGGTCTATGAAACGGGCTTCAATTCCGAGTTTCTGTGCCTGAACCAATGCGTTATATTCAGGTGATGAATACTGGAAAGGATAGTAGCATTTGTAGTCGTCAGCATTATCGGAAACAAGTTTTTTCTTATCCTTATAGTAGTAATAGATTGCCGCCGGCAGCTGAGTTTCTTCATGAACAAGGGACGGAATAAGATGATTTGCGTTTTCAGGGCCTTCAATCAGAATAATATCCGGTTTATATTCCTCAATGGTTTTAATCAGATGATATGAACATACAGGGCTGTGATGGCGTACCGGATAGAGTACAAGCGGTGATTTCAGGTCAAAAGGAATCATTTCAGAAGTTTTGCCGTTGCATAGTAATCTTTCCATAATCCACCAGCCTTTTCGCTTTTATTTTTTACAGATGTCCGGAAATATCCCCGGAGTTTTTCGAGGTCGTCTTTGTTTTCCTTGCAGACTGCACCGATGAGATTCTGTGTCATGATTTTCATATCGACAGTTCCGTTTCCGTAGTACCATGCATGGCTGAGTGTCTGATAGAATACCGATACTGCTTCGGCGGTACTCATAACGGCAGAGGGCTTGTCAACAACAATTCCGTCGGAGTCGATACCTTCACGGAGTTCGTGATATGTTACAGCGAGGATTTCGGCGGCATCGGTATTTACAGGCATATCGATATGACCGGAGCGGGCAAGGTCATTAGCTTCACGTATTATGATTTCTTTTTCAAGGCGGACGTCTTTTACTGGTTCAACGGTTTCAAAATTGAAACGGCGTTTAAGAGCTCCGGACATTTCGTTTACGCCCTTGTCACGTGTATTTGCCGTACCGATTATATTAAATCCGGGGCGTGCGAGTATCAGACCATCGTCTTCAAGTTCCGGAATATTGAGTATCTGGTCGCTCATTACAGATATAAGGCTGTCCTGAATTTCTGCGGGAGTACGTGTTATTTCCTCGAATCGTGCAAAGATTCCCTTTTCCATACCGATAAGCAGGGGAGATGGTACGAGGGCTTCACGGCACGGACCTTTAGCGAGGAGAAGGGCATAATTCCAGCTGTATTTTATCATATCCTCGGTAGTTCCGGCAGTTCCCTGAACGGTATTTGTACTTATTCCACAGCAGGCGGCAGACAGGAGTTCGGAGAGCATAGTTTTTGCCGTACCTGGTTCGCCGACGAGCATAAGACCACGGTTTCCGGCAAGAGTGATAATACAGCGTTCCACAAGTGCATCGTTTCCGTAGAATTTCCGTGGAATTATGACAGTACCGTCAGCGGTTTTAATTTTTCCGCCGAGAATGAAAGTCCGGACGGCTTTAGGGGAAAGAAACCAGTTTTCCGGTTTTTTTCCGGTATCATTTTCACGGAGCAGGCGGAGCTCATCGGCACAGCGTATTTCGACAGGTGGTTTAATAAATACTTTATCCATAGTAATTCTCCTTTAATTTTTCAGATTGTTCAGTATCAGAGAGAATATTTATAAGCGATACGAACCATATTTTTATTATTGTAGATTTATTATACCATATTGTAGAAATAAAATCAACACTTTTTTGAATTTTTTCATTGACAATATTTTTTTTTTGGTATATAATTGTATGTGAAACGGAGATGATGTTTTATGGGTAAAATTATCGCTGTGTGCGGAAAGATATGCAGCGGAAAATCTTATTATGCAAAGATGCTTAAATCGTCCGGAAATTATGTCATTCTTTCAACCGACGAGGCAACATATGACCTTATCGGCAATATTCAGGGTGAATTTTATGATGAGTTCTGTGTGCGTCTGAACAGGTATCTTCTTAAAAAAGCTGTGGAGATTGCAGAAGCAGATTGTAATGTAATACTTGACTGGGGATTCTGGACTGCCGGAAATCGCCGTTCTGTTACGGAATATTGCCGGAATAAAGGCGTTGATATTGAATGGCACTATGTCAGTATCAGTGATGAGTGCTGGGAAGAAAGCATACGTCTGAGAAACGAAAAAATCATGCAGGAAAACGGCGGTTCGGATTTTTATGTTGACGATGGACTGAAAAATAAACTGCTTTCTCTTTGGGAAGAACCGCTAGAAGAAGAAATAGATGTATTGATTAAGAGGTAATAATATGGATATAAAAGATATTGTTTTCAGGCTGTGCAGTGCGTATGGAGCATCAGGAGATGAGAATAACGCAGCGGAAACTGCTTTGGATATACTTCACGGATTCTGCACTGACGCCGGAATAGTAAATGGAAATGTTATCGGAAACTTCGGTATTCATCAGGAGGGATTACCGCTTCTTGTCCTTGATGCCCATATTGACCAGATAGGCATGATTGTTACGGAAATAACAGACGACGGATTTATTAAAGTTGCGAATCTTGGTGGAATTGACCGTCGGCTTCTTCCGGCACAACAGGTGATTGTACACGGAAAAAAGGATATAAAGGGTGTTATATGTTCTGTTCCGCCACACCTCTTAAAAGGCGGAAGCAGTAAAGTTCCGGAATTTTCGGAAATTTCTGTTGATACAGGTCTGAGCAGAGGAGAACTGGAAGAAATTATTTCAGCCGGAGATACTATTACATTTGATTCACCATGCAGAAGTCTGCTGAATGACAGAATTTCCGGCGGAGCTCTTGATGACCGATGCGGAATTGCGGTGATTCTTCTTGCTTTGGATATGCTTCAGGGAAAGAAGCTGAAATATAATGTTTCGGTTATTTTTTCTGTTCAGGAAGAACTCGGGGAACGAGGTGCAAAAATCGGGGCGTATCGTCTTAATCCGGATATTGCTATAGCGATTGATGTCAGCTTTGCATTTGCCGAAGGGGAAAACAGAAAGAAATGCGGTCTGCTTGGCAGGGGAGCAATGATAGGAATTTCGCCGTGTCTGAGCCGTGAAGTTTCAGACATTCTTATATCTGTTGCAAAAGAAGCAGAAATTCCATATCAGCTTGAAGTTATGAACGGTCTGACATCGACAAATGCCGACAGGTATTCAGAATCACGTGAGGGAGCTAAAACCTGTACGCTTTCCGTTCCTCTGCGAAATATGCACACGCCTGTTGAGGTTATTGACTTGTCAGATGTACGGAATATGGCATCACTTCTTGCTGAATTTATTGCAGAACAGGAGCATTAATATGAAAGAACTGTTAAAAGAATTATGTATGATAAACGGCGTTTCAGGAGATGAATCAGCTGTTCGGGAAAGTATCATTGAAAAAATAAAAGACTACTGTGATTACAGAGTTGATAATCTCGGAAATCTTATCTGTTTCTGTAAGGGAAGAAAAACGTCCGGAAAGAAAGTAATGATTGCGGCGCATATGGACGAGGTAGGATTTATTGTGACGTATATCCGGAGCGACGGTACTTTGAGTTTCGGGGAAGTCGGCTGGATTGACCCGTCAGTGGTAATCGGACGGCAGGTTTCTGTAGGAAAAAATCATATTAGCGGCATTGTCGGTTCAACTGCTGTACATAATCTCTCAAAGGAACAGCGTGAATCCGCACCGGAAATGGATTCCCTGTATATTGATATCGGTGCGGATTCGGCGGAAGAAGCGGAAAAGTATGTTTCTTTAGGGGATTGTGTTTACTTTGATTCGGAATTTATCGAAATGGGGAGCCGGATAAAATCAAAGGCAATAGATGACCGTGCCGGTTGTGCGGTTATGATTCGTCTTATTCAGGAAAAGCCGGAATATGATACTTACTTTGTGTTCAATGTTCAGGAAGAAATCGGATTAAGAGGTTCACGTGTGAGTGCGTTTTCGGTTGAGCCGGATTTTGCAATTGTTCTTGAAGCCACTACCGCATCGGATATCGATGGTGTAAACGGCGGAGAACGTGTATGCAGTCTCGGAAAAGGACCGGTTGTAGGATTCATGGACAGAAGCACAGTATATGACAGAGAAATGTATCGTCTTGCTTTTGATACGGCATCTGAACTGAATATTCCATGTCAGACAAAGACCAGGATTGCCGGCGGAAATGACAGCGGTGCAATACATCTGACAAAATGCGGAGTACGTACACTTGCCGTTTCTGTGCCGTGCAGGTATCTTCACAGTCCGTCATGCGTGATTGAACAGCAGGACTTTGAAAATACGTTTGTGCTTGTGCATGAACTCTTAAAAAGGGTGCATGAATTATGATAAAACTGATTCAGAGCGAAATCGAACTGAACCGCAAAATATTGCTGAAAACTTTGTCCGGACGGAAAATGCTTGCATATATGAAAGCCTATGGAGCAGGCTATGATTTTTGCCGGTTCTACAGGATAGATGATGAATCCGGTACAGGATTCATGTTTATTATAAATTCTACTCTTATAATATGTACAGACGGAATGCTTGAAGCTACAGACGAAATACGTTTTTTTATCAGCATGAATCTTCCGTTCCGGATTGAGGGAGACAGCAGAATATTGAAAAAAATTTGTCTGCCGGAACATTATCAGGTACTTAACCGCACGGTTTTTGAACTTGTTCCCGATGAAAATAACAATGATTTCAGTGAGGAATACGTTGATTTTAACCCTAATCTTCCGGACGTATACAGGATTCTCAGTGAAGGATTTCCGAATATAGCTGATTTTTCATTGTGGTATACAGATACTTCTCACAGGTGCAGGCATGGAATAAGCCGTGTTTTCACATATCGGGGGTGTACAACTGCATCAGCGGTGTTTGACATAGAAAATGTAGTGCTTATCGGTCAGGTTGCAACCGAAATTACAGCACGTGGAAGCGGATATGCCCGACAGTTTCTTAAATGGCTGGCTTACTTCTTTAATAGTATAGGGAAACGGGCGTTTCTGCTTGCACTTGATATACGTGTAAGCTTTTATAAGGAAATCGGTTTCAGGGAAACCGAAAAGGAAATTGTTCTCGAAAGGCTTGATGTCGAAAAAGAAAGCCTTTCAAAAGGAGTTTTAAGTAATGAATATAAATGATATATATAATTTTGACAGCAGACTGACACAGCTTGCCGGACAGGCAGAAAAAAACTGTACCGGAATTTTTGAGAAAATCGAGAAGAATGCCGAATACTGCGGTGCGAAAGTTCTGAAAGCTTTTTCGGATAACCGTGTCAGTGAGCCGTGTTTTTACGGTTCGACCGGATATGGATATGGTGACATAGGACGTGAAACTATTGACAAGGTTTTTGCACAGGTTTTAGGTACAGAAGATGCTCTTGTGAGATTTAATTTCGTTTCCGGAACTCATGCCCTTTCCGTAGCACTTTTCGGAATCCTGCGTACCGGTGATAAAATAGTTTCACTTACGGGAAAGCCATACGATACTCTGGAGGAAGTAATCGGTCTTGCAGGAGAAAAGGGAAACGGTTCTCTTATGGATTATGGCATTGAATATGGTCAGGTTGATTTACTTGAAGACGGAACTCCGGATTATGCAGGAATAACCGAAGCTGTTAAAGGTGCGAAAGTAGCATATATTCAGCGTTCACGGGGATATTCGCTCAGACCGGCATTTACCTGTGCAGATATAGAGAAAATGGTGGAAGCGGTGAAAAAGGGAAATCCGGATTCTGTTATCATGGTTGATAACTGCTACGGCGAATTTGTGGAATATCGTGAACCGTCAGAGGTCGGTGCAGATATAATAATAGGTTCACTTATCAAGAACGCAGGCGGCGGAATTGCCCGTACAGGCGGATATATTGCCGGACGGAAAGATTTGGTGGAACTGTGTTCATATCGTCTTACCTGCGTAGGAATGGGAAAGGAAGTCGGCTGTACACTGGGCATGAACCGTGAAATTCTTCTCGGACTTTTTATGGCTCCCGATGTTGTGGCGTCAGCATTAAAGACCTCTGCGTTTGCAAGTGAACTCTTTACCATGCTTGGATATAGCTGTTCTCCGCAGAAAGACGAACCACGAGGCGATATAATAACCGCCGTACAGCTCGGAAACGAGGAGAATCTCTGTGCGTTCTGCCGTGGAATACAGCAGGGAGCACCGGTCGATTCTTTTGTTGTCCCCGAACCGTGGGATATGCCGGGATATACGAGTAAAGTAATAATGGCGGCCGGAGCGTTCACAATGGGAGCTTCAATAGAATTGTCTGCCGATGCGCCGATACGTGAACCGTATGCAGTCTGGATGCAGGGAGGTATCACATATACAAGCGGAAAACTCGGAGTCATGCTTGCTGCAAAAGCACTTCTTGATTCGGCATCTTCTAAGTGATAAACAGAAATGTTACAATATATTACAAAAAAGTTACGATAAAGATACAATTTTGAATTTAATTGTATCATATTTGTTTTTGCAGTTGACTTTCTTTTGAAATTCTGTTAAAATAAATAGTGAGTGCGGAGACATATGTTCTCCGTATATGTGATTAATATAAACTACTTATAAAGGAGGAACTGCTTTGGGAGAACGTAGATTCTGTTACAGATGTATGGAAAAATTTGACATGAATCAGCATATCTGTCCCCACTGCGGATTCGATGACACTACTCCCTATAATCCGGATTATATTCCGCCGGGAACTATTCTCCACGAAAGATACATCGTTGGTGTTCTGCTGGAATATAACGGAGAGGGCGCAACCTATATTGCACATGATATTTCTACCGGCTGTAAGGTTTTGCTGAGGGAATATATGCCCGTGAATTTCTGCACACGTATAAAAAATAAAGCAACTATCAGCGTAAATTATAATAATCTTGCAAAATATAAGGCTTTTATGGCTGAGTTTACTGAACTTAACAAATCACTGGCACAGTTCAGAAATAATTCAAATATAAATCCTGTTCTTGATATGTTTGCTGACAATAATACCACATATACCGTTTTTGAGTATATTGAGGGAGTACAGCTTATCGATTATCTGAAAGACAATGCCGGCGAGCTGACGTGGGCACAGGTTTCCAAGATTTTTCCGACGTTTTTTACTACTATGGGAATACTTCATAATGCAGGTATTTTACACCGTGCCGTAAGTCCGGAAACTGTTTTTATCACAGATAAAGGCGAACTGCGACTTACCGGATTTTGTGTTTCAGCCGTAAGAACTGCCGATTCAGGACTTGAATATCAGCTTTTTAAAGGATATGCAGCTCCGGAACAATATTCTGCAAGTATTAACTGCCGTCAGGGTACGTGGACTGATGTATACAGCGTATGCGCTCTTCTTTACCGCTGTCTGACCGGCTGTATGCCTGTTGATTCAATAAGCCGTCTGAAAAATGATGATTTGTGTGCACCTGACATACTGAATCCGAATATTCCGCATCACGTATCAAAGGTAATTATGGAAGGTATGGACCTTTCCGGCCGTGACCGTATTCAGACTATAACAGAACTCGTTACCCGTCTTTTTGAGCAGCCGGTTCTTGTCAAACCTGCCGAACCGGTTCAGGAAATTGCGGAGCCTGAATATCCTGAATATTATCAGGGAAATATGTATAATCAGAATGAGTATTATGAAGATTATGAGCCTCCGGTCAGAAATCAAAGACGATATGATGAACGCTATGATGAAGAACCGGAAAAAGAAAGTATAGTTGACCGTCTGAAAGTTCCGGTGATTATTACAGTTCTTCTTCTTGCCATACTGGTTATTATTGTTGCATTTCTCCTGCCGGTGTTCAGACAGTCGGGTTCAAGCGAATCTTCTTCGGACAGCTCGGTGTCATCAGACGAATCATCTTCGGAAATTGAAAAGGAAACACTTCAGCAAGACCTTTCCGGCGATGTGCAGATGCCTGAACTTACAGGAAAATTCCTGCAGATTGCTATGGGACAGTATGAGGATTATTTCACTTTCGATATAGATAGTATGTATGATAACGATATCGAAATGGATATGATTGTTGAGCAGAGCATCGATGCCGGAAAATGGGTTGCCAAAGGCAGTCTCGTAAAGCTGGTTGTGTGCAAGGGAAAAGAAGGCGCAGATATTCCTGAATATGAGGGACTGACCGTTTCCCAGTATGAAAATAAACTGAAAAAAGCAGGAATAAGCAATTATTCAATGCTTGAAATGGCAAGCGGATATGGTGTTCCGGATTCGATATCACAGCTTCAGGTTGACGGAAAACAGGTTAATCCGGGAGAATATTTCAGTAACAAAGAAGGTAAAAAGCTGATAGTCTACTATCTTTCAAAGGATTCCGATGTGAAGCCGATTTCTACGGATACCGGAATAGCCGTATCAGTTCCGGCATCAACTGAACAGCAGGCAGTTTCGACAACAGTTCCGCCAAAAACCGAAGCACCCAAAACCGAAGCTCCGAAAACCGAACCGCCACAAACAGAACCTCCTCGGACAGAGCCTCCACAGACTGAACCACCACGGACAGACCCTCCACAGACTGAACCACCACAGACAGAGCCTCCACAGACTGAACCACCACGGACAGACCCTCCACAGACTGAACCTCCGCAGGTTATTGAGCCTCCGCAAACTGACCCTCCGGAAGGCGGCGGAGATGTAGTTGGTGAATGGTAGTCAGTTTATCTGTATGAATGTACCTGCCTTTGATGTGTTTACGGTATCTTTAGTTCCGAATTTCACAAATCCCGCTGTTACAGCCGTTTTTAACGTTACCCTCTACTAATCACGGGAAAAATTCGCCGAATATACTTTAAATCAAAAAAAGAATAGCATAAAAAATTCCGCTGTGGAAAAAATATCCGCAGCGGAATTTTGATTAACGGGAAAATATTAAGGAGTTGTTTTAAGATTTTTTGAGTTCTCTCCGCATAAGAACGAGGTCAAATGTATCGACAGAGCCGTCGTTGTTCATGTCTCCGTTTTCATACTTGATAAGCGGTTCAGCTCCGAGAAGATATTTGTGCATAAGTACAAGGTCAGCGACGTTAAATTCGCCATTATTATCAACATCACCGATAACGTTTGCAGATTTTTCATCCGGAACAATCCAACCGCCGTCATCAACTATCAGACAGAGCATTTTTATCGTGTCGCCATAGTATACATCATCGCCGTATTCATTAAGAACAGTGCGTATTTCGTCATGCCATTCGCTGGTTTCACAGCACTTAGCAGAAATAAGAAGCGGAGCAACAAAGCAGAGGTCGTTATAATCTTCAACAGTTTTTCCATCAGGAGTATATCCTGCCATTATTTCCCATGGGTCGCCGTTTGTGCTTTTCATCATGAAGCTGTTGATAGCCTGAGCGAATTTAAGTGAATCCTTGTTTCCGTTGATAAGATAATCCATACCGATACGCCACGGAACACGACAGCTGTTATAATAATAATTTCCGTCATTTTCGCTTTCAAGGAAATTCGCAGGTGCGGGAATATATTTGCCGTCACTGTTGCGGATAACGAAATCGGGGAGGATTCCGGTCTGATATTTTTCTACAATGCCGTTGATAATACTGTATGTTGATTCATAAACTTTAAGCCAGTTGTTATCTCCGCTGACTTCGGCAAATACCGGAAGATACTGTACAATGAAATCAGAGCATCTTGTTGCGGAATAGTAATTTTCTGATTTATCACATTCTGAAACCCAGTCACCGAGATTAAGAGTCCAGTATTCGTGATTGACATCATATTTCATAATATCGTTTATGACTGCGACAGCCTCAGAGCGGTAATCTATATCGCCGCTGCTTCCCCATATAGAATCAGCCATAAGAAGAGCGTATGCAATATCCATATCGCCGTCAGTTGCTGAATCGCATGAACCGCCGGTCATACTTCCTTCTTCTGCACCGTCAATCAGGGCAGTTCCGTTATCGCACTGCTGCCATGACATAAGATTTGAGCCTATATCGCTCGGGTGTGCTTTGAAGTAGCGGTACATTCCGTCGAAATATTCTTTTGCTGTATCATCATAATCAGCCATAGATGCCATAATAAGCATACCATATCCATGTGCTTCGGAAACAGTTACCGGAACAGAATAACCTCCGCTGAATTTTTCTTCGCTGTAATAAACATAATATTGTTTTTCGTCTGTAACATATTTGTCTTGCACAACGTATTTTTCTTTCCAGTTCTTATAAAAATCAGTTGTTTCAGCAGAAAGAACTGAATCATATGCCGATACAGTGTCAATATTATTTACAGAAAAAACGCATTGTATCAAAGCAACCACAGCAGAAACAGCTGTTACTTTTTTTATTATTTCCATGGAAATTCCTCCTTGTATTATTACCATAATTATAACACAAAACGAGAAAAAAAGTCAATAGTATATTAAAATTTCATTTTTTTATTTTATCTGATTTTTCAATCCATTTTTCAGACGGTATTCATTTTCCGCTTCGCTCAGAAGCGGGAGTATTCTGCCTGAAAAAATTACCTGAGTTTTCTTATAGCTTTGATTTTTCATTGTTATCTACCGGTGCATACAGAAAATCAAAACTTCCGGAGGCTGCATGAAGACACTCATCAAGAACGCCGGCAAATATTTTAAGTTTTCTGTATTTTGATTCATTATCTGACGGAAAAATATTATCATCAAGAAAGAAAGTGATAACAGCGACTATCATTTCTGCACTTTCACTGGGATATTTGGCTTTTATACTTCCCTCGGCACAGCCTTGCCGGAGCAGGGCAGTGAGAATGGGTGACAATTCCTGTACTGCAATCATTTTCATTTTGTTATGAAGCTGAATGTCATCATGGAGATGAAGTGTAAGAATCAGATTTTTCTGTTTATTCCCAAATTCGCTTCTTAACATAGACCTGAAAAGCAGTTTAATCTTGTTGAGTGCGGTTTCTTCCGAATCGAGTTCGCTGAAAAATTCATGAACAGCACTTTTATAACAGCGTTCGACAACAGCGTCGAGTATTTCGTCTTTGCTTTTGAAGTAGTAATATACACCGCCTTTTGCGATACCGGCAGTCCTGGCAATAAGACTTACAGATATATCATTATCCGGCAATCTGCACATAAGTTCCTGCATGGCATCGAGTATTCGTTCTTTCTTATCATTTTTCATATATTCTGTTCCTTTCCTGAATCTTTTTTAAAATTATATCACAAACTTTTAAGAAATTCAAGTTTTTTTCTGAAAAAAGCTTGACCGCAAGTCAGAAATGAGGTATAATAAGATTGCGATAAGTTGACCGTCAGTCAAAATATATCTTAAATATGGATAATATTCAGATAAAGGTCAAAAAAGGAGTGCTGCATATGAAAAAATCCGTAATTATAGGAGGAGCAGGTGCTGTATGTATTGCAGGTGCTGCCATAGGCGGAGCATATAAGCTGTTCAATATGACAATACCAAGACAGGACGGCGTTAAGGTTGACATAAGCGAAATGGCTGATATGGCTCGCTGGGAAGAATATAAAAAAATAATCAGACCCCGCAGTGAATGGGTCAGTTCCCAGCCGCTTGAGGAAATATACATCAAAGCGCGTGACGGAATAATGCTTCATGCATGGTATATGCCGTGTGGGAAACCAACAGATAAAATCGCTGTTATTTCTCATGGTTATACAAGTAAGGGTCTTGATTCTGCTTCTCATGCGTACTATTTCAGTCATATGGGTTTCGACTGTATAATGCCTGACCACAGGGCACACGGCGGAAGCGAAGGGGATTATATCGGATTCGGAATACTTGACCGTTTTGACTGCCGGTTATGGATTGACTATATTCAGAAACGTTTCGGAACTGATAAAAAGATTCTTCTGCACGGAACATCAATGGGAGCGACAACTGTTCTTATGACGGGAGGTATGCCGGATTTGCCGGAAGCAGTAAAGGGAATCATATCAGATTGTGCATTCACATCGCCGTATGACGTATTTGCTCACATACTGAAACGTGACTATCATCTGCCGGAATTTCCGATAATGCATATAAATTCAGTGATATGCCGGAAGAAAGCAGGTTATGGATTTAAAGACTATTCCACTCTTGATGCACTTAAATCAACAAAATGTCCGGTTCTGTTCATTCACGGAGCAGAGGATAATTTTGTGCCGACCAGTATGACAATTCAAAACTATGAAGCGTGCAGAAGTCCGAAAAAATTACTGATAGTCAAAAACGCCGGTCACGGTGCAAGCTATTATGAAAATATGGAGCAATATGAAAAGGCAGAGACAGAATTTATAAATAAATGGTTTGCTGATTGATTTGGAGGAAAAGTGATGAAAGAAATATATGTCAATAATGTCAGGCTTGAATGTTATCCGCTGACGGCAGCCCAGAAAATCCACAATTTTTCGAGAATGAAATGTCCGTTTCACCAGCTGCTCAATATCGGAACAGGATTGTATATAAAGCAGGATACCGATTTTAATCTTCTGCGTGAAGCTATAAAAGAAGCGTGCATTCGTCTTGATTCAATGCGTCTCCGCTTTTTGCAGGACGAAAACGGCGAAGTATACCAGTATCTTGTTCCGACCGATGACCGTGAAATTGAACTTGTGGATTTTTCTGACTGGAATGAGGAAGACGCACATGATGAAATGAGAAAATGGACGGCTGTACCGTTTGAACGGTTTAATTCTCCGATGAATAAAATTGTCATGGTGAAGCTTCCGGACGGATATAACGGCATATACAGCAAAATGGACCATATGACAATGGATTCAAGTTCCATTATTACGTTTTATACAGATGTTCTACAGATATATTGTGCAAAGCGTTACGGAACAGAGTTTCCTAAGCCGATGCAGTCATATATCAAGTGCCTTAAAAAAGACCTTGCATATGAGGAAAATTCTCCGGCACGGCAGAAAGATGAAAAGTTCTGGCAGGATATTGTTTCCGCAAGTGAACCGATGTTCACAGATTTCAACGGTATGGGAAGACTTATAACTCAGCGTAGAGATGAGAATAATCCGAATCTGAGAGCAGCAAGCATTGCTTCTTCCAATACCGAAGCCTCAATTTCTGTATTCCGTCTTGAAAAAGAAGCATCTGACAGACTTATGAATTTTTGCAGTGAAAATCATGTTCCTGTGGTATGCCTGCTCCTTATGGGACTGCGCACTGTACTTTCAAAGTTCAACGATAACGAAAAAGATGTATCGCTGAAAACCTGCGTGGCAAGACGGGGAACATTACTTGAGAAACGTTCCGGAGGTACACGTATTCACTTTTTCCCTGTCCGCACCGTTATGGAACCTGAAATGAAATTCATCGACGGACTGAAAATGTATCAGGAGAAACAAAACGCTATTTTCCGTCATGCAAATTATGACCCTGTTGCAGAAATGATGATGTCGGCTAATCAATGGGGAACTATGGGAAAATCATATGAAAGTCTCAGCCTGACATATCAGCCCATGTCAATGAGAGATGCCACGACTGATATTCCGGATATTCCGTATAAGAGTTATTGGTATACAAACGGTGTTGCAGCTCAGCCGTTATATCTTACGGTTATGCATCGTGTAGAAGACGGCGGTCTGAATTTCAATTTTGAATATCAGAAAGAAGCCGTTACCGACTATGAAATGGAATATTTCTATTACTATTTATGCCGTGTAATTTTCCGTGGAATAGAAAACAGTAACCGTACTATCGGCGAAATACTTGATATGATATAAATTTATAAAATAAACAGGAGGATTTTTTATGCTGGAACAGATTAAGGAAATGATTATGAATTATGTTGACGTTGAGGCAGAAATGATTACTGCCGATGCAAGGTTTATCGAAGACCTGCATTTCAATTCATACGATTTTATGAGTTTTCTTGGAGAAGTCGAAGAAACTTTTGACATTATCGTGGAGGAAGAAGATGTTTTGAATATAAGAACAGTAGGAGAAGCTGTTGCATATATCGAGAATCTTAAAGCATAAGGAGAAAATATGGACAAGAATAAAATAAAAACCCTGCGTGACCTTGTTGCGGAGTCTGCTGAGTGTTACGGCGATAAAACTTTTCTGAAAGAAAGAAAAGGAAAAGACGTTGCCGAAACATCTTTCAACGAGCTTTATGAAAACAGTAAACGTATCAACAGATTTCTTACTGAGAAATTCGGCGGACGAACTGTTCACGCTGCTCTTATCGGTGCTACATCAAGTGCATATCTTGAAGCGTATTTCGGCACATCATGTTCCGGAAATGTAATTATTCCTCTTGATGCACAGTTGAAGGAAGAAGACTTGTGCGACCATCTCCGCCGTTCTGATTCAGAGGTTATTTTCTTTGATAAGAAATTTATGCCGGTTCTGGATTCTGTACGCCGTAACTGTCCTATGATTAAAGAGTTTGTATGTCTTCAGGATACTGACAAAGAAACGTGTATTCCGCAGATTATCAGGGATTACGAGCCGTCAGATTTCGGAGATGTTTCTCCTGAACAGCTTGCAGCTATACTTTTTACTTCCGGTACTACCGGATTAAGCAAGGGTGTAATGCTTCTTCACAGCAATTTAATTGACAATACGATGTGTCAGGATAACGAAAGCAGTACAGATGATGTGCTTTTGTCGGTTCTTCCGGTTCATCATGTTTACTGCTTTACGTGTGATATACTTCTTTCGCTCAGATACGGTGCAACGGTATGCGTAAATGATTCAATGATGCATATTTCGCAGAATCTGAAATTCTTTAAGCCTACTCTTATGCTTGTTGTTCCGATGATTGCAGAGACAATATATAAAAAGATGAAAGCGGTTTACGATGCCTCTCCCGATATTCCGATGAAAACAATAGCAGATAATGTATTCGGCGGAAATCTTCGTGGACTTTACAGCGGTGGAGCATATCTGAATCCACGTCTTGCGGAAGATTACCGCAATCTCGGAATACCGATTGCTCAGGGATACGGCATGACAGAATGTTCTCCGAGAATATCTACAGCACATCTTGACGACGAAAATCTCAACAGTATCGGAACAATAGTAAACGGTTGTTCGGTTAAGATAGTAGATGGGGAAATCTGGGCAAAAAGTCCGTCAGTAATGAAAGGATATTACAAGAATCCGGAAGCCACAGCGGAAGCTCTTACAAGTGACGGCTGGCTTAGAACAGGTGATTTAGGATACGTCGACAGTACAAATCATCTGTATATCACAGGAAGAAAAAAGAATCTCATTATTTTGAGCAACGGTGAAAATGTATCTCCGGAGGAACTCGAAAATAAGTTTTCGGGTCTTGAATGGCTTTCTGAAGTTCTTGTTTATGCCGAAGACGGTATGATAACGGCAGAGGCATATCTGAATCAGGAATTTCTGAATGAAAACGGAATTGATAAAACAGCCGGAATTTTCAAAAATCATGTAAATGATATAAATAAAACAGTATCAACGGCAAAAGCAATAAGAAGGCTGAGACTGCGTGATGTTGAGTTTGACAAGACAACATCAAAGAAAATCAGGCGTGAACAGTCTGTCAGAGGACAGCTTATAAGTTAAGAAAAGTAAAAAATCCGTTCTGTTTTTAAACAGAACGGATTTTTGTTAATCAATTGGATTCAGTGTATTTTTCTTCAAGCCATTTAATCATATTGTCAAATCCGACCTGTGACCGTTCAAATACCTGTTCATTTTCTATTTTGGCTTTCATGGAACATAGTTTTCCGTGCCATGTCATTGCTTTGAAACAGTCGCCGGTAATAATTTTGTATGAAAAGTTGTCTCTGCTTCCGGAATAGTCGTTTCCGCTGTCGAAGTAGTAAAATTTAGGAATCTCAAAGATTTGAGAAACGCCTGTATTTGAAATCATTTTTAAACTCCCGAAAAATATTCTTTGGCATCGCTGAGACTGTTATATATACCGCTGAGCATAGGCAGAATTTCGTTATCCGGCGGTGTCAAATCCTGTATCATTATTGCATGACAGCCTGCGGAATATGCCGATTTTATACCGTTCGGGGAATCCTCAAACGCTGCACACTCTTCAGCAGGGAGTCCGAGTTCAGCAGCAGCAGTAATATATATATCGGGAGCAGGTTTGCCGGTTTTTACCATATCTCCGCAGACTACCGCATCAATACAATTGAGAACATTGATTTTTTCAAGATATATCATAGTTCTTTCACGTGGAGTTGCAGTTGCTACAGCCATTTTTATATTTTCTGAACGCAGGAAATCCAGAAGTTCATACAGACCTTTTTTTACTTCTATGCCATATTCTGCTATATGACTGTTAATGAGTTCCGTCCGTCGTGTACGCACATCTTCCGTAGGGAAATCCTCGCCGAAAAACTCTTTAAGCTTTGGGATTGAAAATTGTCGTGCAAGACTTCTTATTGCAAAAACGTGCCGGTCGAGCATAGTATATCCGAAGTCGGAGGCAGCCTGTTTCCAGTAACGGAGATAGAGTTTTTCGGTATCTATCATAAGACCGTCCATATCAAAAATTACGCCTTTGATATTCAAAAAAACACCGCCTTATAAAATTGTGACAGTCTGTCAGCGAATTGGTTTTTGTTTACCAGTTAATCATCCAGGTATACATACCCTCATACTGACGTGCGGAACTGTTCCATGAGAAATCTGATTCCATACCACGTTTTACCATTTCGTCCCATTCCTGATGATGGTCATAGTATACGCTCTTGGAATAATTTATCACGCCGAGCATTTCTTCTGCGTTATAATTTGCAAATGAAAATCCGGTGCCCGTACCGTCAAATTCATTGTAAGGCATTACTGTATCTTTGAGACCTCCTGTTTCACGGACAATCGGAACAGTACCATATCGGAGCGATATAAGCTGTGTAAGTCCGCACGGTTCAAACAGTGACGGCATGAGCATTGAATCGGCAGAAGCATAGAGCTTGTGGGCAAGCTGGTCGGAATAGAGAATATTTGCGGAAACTCTTTCCGGATATTTATTCTGATAGTATCTGAACATATTTTCGTATCTCGGGTCACCCGTGCCGATAATGACAAACTGTGTATTTTCATCGCATATCTGTTCAATTGCATAGTTCACGAGGTCGAGACCTTTCTGGTCGGTAAGACGTGAGATTATGCCAATCATGTATTTGTTTTCATCGACTGGAAGTCCGAGTTCTTTCTGGAGTTTTTTCTTGTTGACAGCTTTTTTCTTTTTGAATGATTTTGAATCGTATTCGGCAAATATCTGCTTGTCGTCTGACGGGTCAAATACTTTATAGTCAATTCCGTTTACAATTCCCCGGAGAGATGCGCTTCTTGCTCTGAGAAGTCCGTCAAGCTGTTCACCGTAGAACGGGTATTTTATTTCCTCGGCGTAAGTTTCGGAAACGGTCGTTATATAGTCGGCATAGACAAGACCGCCCTTGAGCATATTTGCATCTTTGTTAAATTCCAGCTTGTCCGGAGTGAACATATAATCCGGAAGACCTGTGTTATATTTGAAGGTGTCAATATCCCATACGCCCTGAAATTTGAGGTTATGAATGGTCATAATGGATTTTGTCGAGCTGTAGAACGGATTTGTTGCGAAAGCGGAGTGCAGGAATACCGGTATGAGAGATGCCTGCCAGTCGTGACAGTGAATTATATCCGGACGGAATCCCACAACCGGCATGATAGCAAGTACAGCTTTACAGAAGAAAGTAAAACGTTCAATATCCCATTTAAGGTCTGATGAATATGGTGTGTCGCATTTGAAGTAGTATTCGTTGTCAACGAAGTAGAATTTAATGCCGTTGTATTCATATTCCATAATACCTACATGAACGCCGTTTGGACGGAGACCGTAGTCCATATAGAAATGGGTGACATATCTGAAGTTGTCTCTGAACTTCGGAGGAATGCACGTGTAATACGGCATTATGACTCTTACATCAAACTCATTCTTATCGATATACTGTGGAAGCGCACCGCAGACATCGGCAAGTCCGCCGGTCTTTATAAAAGGTACACATTCAGATGCGGCAAATAAAATATTTTTCATATAGTTCTCCTGACCTGACCTGTCTTATAGGTCAAATAAAATCTCTGCTTCATGCAGGTCTGAGAATGTTAAATATTCAAAAGAAATATCCGACATACTCTTGTATTAATATTATACACCAAAATGAGGAAATAGTCAAGGGAAAATATTAAATTTACACAAATTTTTGTTTTATTGATTTAGGGCTTTTCAAAAAAGAAAAAATGTGGTATAATATATTCATTGGAGTATATTTCTGCGTTTGTGCAGAGTACAGAATTAAAATATGGAGTAGATTATTTATGGCAAATAATTCTTTTATTTCTGCTAAACATACTGCACTGAAAAAATATTTCAACAGAATGAACAGTATGCAGCAGGAAGCAGTTTTTACCGTGAACGGTCCGGTATTGGTGCTTGCAGGAGCAGGCAGCGGAAAGACTACCGTTATTGTAAACCGCATCGCAAATCTTATTAATTTCGGCAACGCCTTTTATGATGATTCAACAGAGGGTACAGCCGAGGAAACGGAATTTCTCAGAAGCTATGCAGCAGGAAAAACCGATGATTTCAGAACTCTTCGGGAAATAACCGCTGTGAATCCTGTGAAGCCCTGGAATATTCTCGCCGTTACCTTCACCAATAAGGCGGCAGGTGAACTCAGGGAACGTCTCAGGGATATGCTTGGGGAAGAAGCCGGAATGATACACGCCGCAACATTTCACTCTGCGTGTATACGTATACTCAGAAGTGAAATATCGAATCTCGGTTATGGCAGTGATTTTACAATTTATGATTCTTCAGACAGCCTTCGTCTCATAAAGAATGTAATCGCTGAAATTGATGTTACTGAAGAACAGTTCGCTCCCCGTACAGTTATGGCAGAAATCAGCAGTTCAAAAGATAAGATGATAAGTCCTGCCATGATGCTTGCAGGTGCAGGAGGCGATTACAGAAAAAAAGTTACAGCACGTATATACAAGCTTTATACAGAGCGTCTGTCTGAAGCAAATGCTCTTGACTTTGATGACATACTGTGCAAGACGGTTGAACTTTTCGATAAATTTCCTGATATTCTTGAAAAATACAGAAACCGTTACAAGTATATCATGGTTGATGAATATCAGGATACGAATCATGTTCAGTTCAGGCTTGTATCCCAGCTTTCAGGAGGTCACGGGAATATTTGTGTTGTCGGCGATGACGACCAGAGCATATATAAGTTCCGTGGTGCTGATATAGGCAATATTCTTGGATTTGAAAAATATTTTCCCGGTGCAAAGGTTATACGTCTGGAACAGAACTACCGTTCAACCGGTATCGTTCTTGATGCTGCAAATTCCGTTATTTCCCATAATACGGGAAGAAAGGAAAAAAGGCTCTGGACTTCGGGCTCAAGAGGAAACAATATTGTATGGTATAAGGCATCAGATGAAAACGATGAAGCTAAATTTATTGCCGATACTATAAAGTCCGATTTTAAAGTACATGGTACATATGGCAGAAATGCCGTTCTCTATCGTATGAATGCACAGTCAAATGTAATCGAGCGTGAACTTTCAAAAGCTGGAATACCGTATATTGTTTATGGCGGAATGAGATTCTATGACCGCAAGGAAGTCAAGGACATAACATCATATCTTGCATTTATCAGCAATCCATGTGATATGCTCAGATTCAGACGTGTGATAAATGTCCCGAAACGTGGTATCGGAGATGCTACAATACAGCTTATTGAGGAAATAAGCCGTGACCTTAAAGTATCACCGTGCAAGATAATGGCTGACTGTGAGGAATATTCACCGTTTGCAAAAAAGACTTCTGTTCTTAAAAACGCTGCTTCGCTTTTTAATGAACTCATAGAAATGGCGGATTTGCTTCCGCTCGACGAACTTCTTGACTTTGTGCTTCAGCGTTCCGGATATATGGATTATCTGAAATGTCAGGAGAATGCAGAATCGAGGATTGAAAATGTTCAGGAACTGAGAACTTCTGTCAGGCAGTATATGGAGCAGGCAGAAGAACCGACTCTGGGCGGATTTCTTGAAGAAACCGCACTCTATACCGAAGCCGACAGCGATGACGGAAATACAGACAGGGTAATTCTTATGACAATACATTCTGCAAAAGGTCTTGAATTTGAAAACGTGTTCCTCACCGGAATGGAGGACGGAATTTTTCCGGGAAGCCGTTCTATGGACAGCGATGATGAAATGGAGGAAGAACGCAGACTGGCATATGTTGCGATAACACGTGCAAAAAAACAGCTATATATTACAAGTGCAGGCAGAAGAATGATTTTCGGTCAGACACAGCACAATGTTTCTTCAAGATTTCTCCGTGAAATCGGCAGGGAACTTATTACCAAGATAAATAATGATACAAATCATAATAAAACAACTGATGATGGTGTGACAGAAGTTCAGTCACTGACATTACAGCAGCAGCTTGCAAGGGCAAAACGTCAGTCATCTGCCGGAGCAGGAAACAATGCTGTGTATTCTGCGGGAGAGCGTATAAGACATAAGATGTTCGGCGACGGAACTATTATTTCTGCAAAGCCTATGTCAAACGACTATATGCTTGAAATAGCTTTTGAAAAGGTCGGCACAAAGAAAATAATGGCTAACTTCGCAAAGATTCAGAAAATATAAATTTACAAGAGAGGTTCTTATATGAGAAAAACAAAAATTGTTTGTACTATCGGTCCGGCAACAGACGATGAAAATATTATGCGTGAGCTTATGCTTGCCGGAATGAATGTTGCACGATTCAATTTTTCACACGGAGACTATGAAACACACGAAAAACGTTTCAGACAAATCGAAAGACTCCGCAAGGAACTTGATTTGCCTATTGCTACACTTCTTGATACAAAAGGGCCGGAAATCCGTCTCGGAAGATTTGTTGACGATAAGCCGGTAGAAATATATGACGGCGACCAGTATGTTCTTACTACGGAAGATGTTCCGTGTACAGCAGAGGTAGGAAGTATCAGTTTCAAAAAGCTTCCCCGTGATGTGAGCATGGGTACAAGAATACTGATTAATGACGGAGTTATTGAACTTATCGCCGAAAAGGTCACAAAGACCGATATTGTATGCCGTGTAATACATGGCGGTACGCTTTCAAATAATAAGGGAATAAATGTTCCTGGGGTAAAGCTCTCAATGCCGTATCTCAACGAACGTGATATGGACGATTTGGAATTTGGCTCTAAAATGGGATTTGATTTCATTGCCGCAAGCTTTGTACGTTCGGCGGCAGATATAAACTATCTGCGTAAATTCACGCAGAGTCTCGGCTGGTTCGATGTCCGTATTATTGCAAAAATCGAGAACAGTGACGGTGTTGAGAATATTGACGAGATACTGGAAGCCGCTGACGGAATAATGGTCGCACGTGGTGATATGGGTGTTGAGATACCGTTCGAGCAGATACCTGCTATACAGAAAACTCTCATCAAGAAAGGCTATCATGCAGGAAAACAGGTCGTAACGGCTACGCAGATGCTTGAATCTATGATAACAAATCCACGTCCTACACGTGCAGAAATAACAGACGTAGCAAACGCCATCTATGACGGAACAAGTGCGATTATGCTTTCCGGCGAAACTGCTACCGGAGCGTTTCCTGTTGAAGCGGTAAAGACAATGGCTCTTATTGCAGAAACTACAGAGAATAATATAGATTACAAGGGAAGATTTGCAGACCGCCGTTCAAATCCCCGTGGAAATATTGCGGAGGCTATTGCTCATGCTACTGTCACTACAGCACACGACCTCGATGCAAGTGCAATTATAACTGTATCGCTTGGCGGTCAGACGGCACGCCTCATATCTAAATACCGTCCGTGCTGTCCGATAGTAAGCTGTACTATGAGTGAAGTGGTTTGCCGTCAGATGAATATGAGCTGGGGAGTTATACCTTTTATAATAGATGAGAAGAACAGTACTGACGCTCTTTTCGCAGCGGCTGTTGCAGAAGCAGAAAAGCACTGTCTTGTTGCCGACGGTGACCTTGTTGCGATAACGGCAGGAGTTCCTCTGGGAGTTTCCGGAACGACAAATCTCATGAAAGTGGAAAGAATAGGTCATAATTGACAAAATAAATGAAAAGCTCCTGTATTCAGCAATACAGGAGCTTTTTTGCGAGAATATATATTTATCCTGTTGACGTAAGGACATAAATATGGTAAAATAAGAGTATAGTAAACTGTAAATATTAAAATGAAAGGAGTTTTACTATGTTAAAAAAAATTACAGCCGGTGCTTTTTCAGCTGTACTTGCTGGCTCTATGGGAATTTCAAATATTCCTGCTGTATGTGCTGCTGATACTCCGGATTATGCCGAAGCACTTCAGAAATCCTTGTATTTCTACGAATGTCAGCAGGCAGGTCCGCTTCCGGAATGGAACAGAGTTGAATGGCGTGCCGATTCAACCATGATTGACGAGGTAAAGGGCGGTTGGTATGATGCCGGCGACCATGTGAAATTCAATCTTCCAATGGCTTATTCTGCATCTATGCTTGCGTGGGGACTTTACCAGTATCCTGACGGTGTGGAGAATTCCGGAGAAATGCAGAACTATGTCAATAATCTTGAATTTGTTCTTGACTATCTTGCAGAATGCGACCGTGGAGACAAAGTTGTCTATCAGGTTGGAAACGGTCAGATTGACCATACATGGTGGGGTCCTGTAGAACTTTATCAATATGGTATGGAGGATAACGGAACTTCATATGAATCAGCACGGGCGATTCTTTCTGCTTCCGAGGGCTGTTCGGCTGTATTCGGCGGAATGGCTGCGGCTCTTGCGGCAGGAAGCTGTGCACTTGACGGCAGAATCAGCGATTCAAAAATCAAGTCATATATTGAACACGCAGAGAATATATTCAGTCTTGCGGACGCTTCAAAAAGTGATGCGGAATATAACAATTCTGACGCTTCCGGATTTTATCGTTCAAGTCATTTCTATGATGAATTGTTCTATGCTGCCAACTGGCTTTACAAGGCTACCGGTGATAAATCATATCTGGATAAAGCAACCGGATATATTCCGAATCTTGATAAGGAACTCGGAAACGCTTCACAGCTAAAATATACATGGTGTCAGTGCTGGGACGACGTAATGCAGGGCGGTATGCTGTTATATGCCCAGAATACCGGAGAACAGCAGTATATCAATCATGTGAAGATGCACGTTGATTATCTTGTTAATGATGTTGACAAGGTTGACGGAAAGCTGGCATATATAAGCAACTGGGGTTGTGCAAGATATGCTGAAACAGCTGCTTTTATTTCGGCAGTTGCAAGCGATACAATATTGAAAGATATTGATACATCAGCATATACAGCTTTCTATGAAAATCAGATAAACTATGTTCTCGGTGATAATCCGGACGGACAGAGCTATGTTGTCGGATACGGTGAAAAACCTGCTCACAATGCTCATCACAGAACGGCTCATGCTTCATGGAAAAATGATATATATATGCCTGTTCAGAACAGACATATTCTGTATGGGGCATTGGTAGGAGGTCCAAATCAGGACGGCTCATATGAGGACGACCGCAACAACTATATCAACAATGAAGTTGCGACTGACTATAATGCCGGATTCACGGCAATTCTCTGTAAGATGCTTGACAAGTACGGCGGTACATCTGATTCTTCGTTCCCTCCTGTTGAAGAACATGACGGTCCTGAGTTTTTTGTTGAGGCTCTTGACAAGGGTGTATCTGATTCCGGAGCTACTATAAGCTTTAAGGTTACAAATCATACCGCATGGCCTGCAAGGATTCAGGATAATATTTCATTCCGTTACTATATGGATTTGAGCGAAATTAAAGCTGCCGGAAAATCGCCTGAAAGTGTGGTTGTACGCTGTGACCGTGACCAGTCGGCAATGTATTCTTCAAAAGGTGTAAAGAATGCTGAAATTTCCGGAATCCAGCACTATAAGGACGATATTTACTATGTTGAAGTAAACCTTCCGGACGGACGTGCTGTTATGCCCGTATCTGAGGGTATGCAGCAGTGTGAGATACTTCTGGCATTCGTTTTTCCGGATTATGGCAGCGGCTGGAATGCCGAAAATGATTTCTCTAATCAGGAAATACTCGGAAAGACCGGCAAACCCGATGAAAATGGTTCGGTTTCCGGAATTGTTACAAAGTATATTCCTGTATACGTAAACGGCGAACTCTATTACGGCGAAGAACCGGACGGAACATCGGCAGACGGTAATACGTCTCCTGTCGAGAAACCAACTTCACCTCCGGTGAATACTACTGAAAAGCCGTCTGATAAATATATGGCAGGAGATGCAAACTGCGACGGAGAAGTTTCTGTTGCCGATGCTACACTTATTCTGCAATATTGCGGAAACAAAGACAAGTATCATCTGACGGAGCAGGGGAGCATCAATGCTGATGTTGACGGTACAGCAGGAATTTCGGCAGTTGATGCATTGACTATTATGCAGTACGATGCCGGAATTATAGATAAGTTATAATGAAAAAGGAGTATTTTGATGAAAAAAATAATTTCAGGAATTACAGCAGCTTCCATGATTACCGCTGCTGTACAGATTCAGATTCCGTGCGTATCTTCTGCAAAGGACAGCATAATAGATTATACCGAATCCGTTGAAACTATAGAAAATCCGGCTGCCGGATATTCTTCAACCGTATGGGCAAACTGCAAGCCCGGAAAAACTCCGGTATATAATCCGACAGGAAGCCTTATGCTTTTCTTTATAGATATAGGCGGATTTTCATGCGGTGTAAACGGTACAAAGAACGATGACGGCACATATACCGAGGGTACGGATTATGACTTTGATGATACGTTTTTTCAGGCATGGGACGAAACTCTGCAGAACTGCCGGAACAACGGCTGTATGGTTGCTTTACGTTTCAGGTATGATTCAAACGGAAAAGACAATCCGGAACCGGCTTCCTTTGAACAGGTTCTTCATCATATCGAGCAGTTAAAGAACAGCGGTCTTTTTGAAAAATACGCTGATATATTGGCTTTTGTGGAATGCGGTTTCGTCGGAAAATGGGGTGAACAGCACGGCGGAAAATATACTTCCATACAGTATAAGGCACAGCTTCTTGAAGCAATGCTTGATGCCGTTCCTGCTCCGATTCCGGTAACAGTCAGAACTCCGGATATTTTTGCGGAATGGGCTGGAATAAAGCGTTCTGAACTGAATAACGTTGAACTTATCGACAGTCTGACAGAAAGTAAATATACAGACGATATACAATCAAACCGCTCAAGAATCGGAATGTTTGATGACGGATATATGGGAAGCAATTCGGATTTAGGTACATACTCCGACCGTGCTGTTGAAACGGACTGGTTGTCCCGTCAGACTCTGACAAGTTACTTCGGCGGTGAATTTTCCGGAAATATTGAATTTGCAAAGCAGTATGACACATATCTGCCGGAAAATGCAGTTCCGGAGATGTATAAAACTCATCTGAGCTATATCAACTGCAATATTTTCCAGCTTTATAAGGATTTTACGTTTTCTGAGGAATATGATGTTGAAAATGTGGATAATTCAGCGTATTACGGTCAGAGTGTATTCAAGTTCATACGTGACCACATCGGATATCGTTTTGTTCTCCGCAACAGCGAAGTTACTGAATCAACATCTCAGGGCGATAGTATAACGGTTGATTTTGATGTGGAGAATACCGGATTTGCCGGTGTTATTCCTGATGTACAGTCTTATGTTGTACTTGAAAAAGATGGAATATTTGCATTTGCCGAAGCTGATATTGACTGCCGTAACTGGCTTTCATGTACACTTAATCAGGAAACTATTGATATAAAACTTCCTGACAGTCTGCCTGCCGGAGAATGGAATGTATATCTTAAACTCAGTATGGGTACTCCTCTTTCAGTAAGCAATATGAACGGAAGAAGCATACGGTTTGCAAATGACGGTGTATGGGAATCATCTCTCGGAGCAAATCTGCTCGGAAGTGTCAGCGTAACGGAATCACCGGAAAAAGGAACGGATAACACGCTGAAAGCCTCGGACAATTCCGACGATATGCCGTATCAGCTCTATTCGTCGGCAGGCGGAACTGTTGTTGACGGTGCAGTTTCATCTCCTTACGAGTGGACAGATGATATGCTGTTATATACCGGTGAAAACGGAATTTCAGTATATGCAAAGGCTGACGACCAGTATCTTTATGTTATGAGCGATATTCCGAAAAACGGAGCAGTTTCGCCGGTGTATAATCTTCAGTTCATGAACGGTGCAGATGGTGACAGATACTGGATATACTACCAGTCAGGCGGATTTGTATATTTCAATCATGGTGATTACAACGGAAGTCAGTGCAAATGGGGAGAGGATATGGTTGAATACCGGCTTCCTTTGGATAAAATGGGACTTACTCAGGGTACGGAAATAACAAATCTGCGTGTATTCATGCAGGACAGCGGTAACGAGTGGAAACTTATGAGCGACATTACAGCTCCGGAATATACTGTTCCTTCGGATTTTGTGGTGATTTCAGCGGAAACTGATATATGTCTCAATGAGGGTGATTCATATAAGTATACTGTTATCACAGAACTTGAGGACGGTGCAGAATACGAATGGTACTGTAATGGGGAAATTCTGAAAGATTTCAATTCTGCTGAAATTTATCTTGAAAATCTTACAGATAAGGATTCGGGCGATTACACAGTCCGTATAAAATCTGTGTCGGGAGTGGAAAAGACAGTTACTGCATTCCGGCTTGAAGTAATCGGAAACAGACAGGATAATCTTTACGGAGATGCAAACTGCGACGGTGAAGTATCAGTTGCCGATGCAACGCTCATTCTGCAATACTGCGGAAACAAAGACAAGTATAGTCTGGAGGAGCAGGGAAAAATCAATGCCGATGTTGATGGTACAGCAGGAATTTCGGCAGTCGATGCACTGGTTATACAGCAGGTTGATGCAGGTGTCTATAGTTCAGATGAACTGCCGTTAAAGAAATAAAATATTTTTGCAGGGCGTATTTACATAGTAATATGTAGATACGCTTCTTTTATGTGTTACAGATGTTCTGCCGTGTATTTCATACGCAGTTTTTCCACTGCCTTTTTTTCTATTCTCGAAACATATGAACGGGAAATCCCAAGCTTTTCAGCTGTTTCGTTCTGAGTGTGCGGAACTTCTGAATACAGTCCATAGCGATATACAATAATTTCGAGTTCTCGGTGGTCAAGACATTCTTTCAGAAATGTATACAGTTGTTTGGAACGTATTGAAAGTTCCACTTGTTCATGAATATCAACTCCGTCGTCGATAATATCTATTAAAGTCATAGCGTTTCCGTCTTTATCAACTTCAACAGGTTCGCCGAGATATATGTCTCCGGCGGATTTTTTTGCTGCACGGAAATTCATGAGTATTTCATTTTCAATGCATCTGCTTGCATAAGTGGCGAATTTTGCTCCTTTTTGATAGTCAAACGTTGAAACCGCTTTGATAAGTCCTATAGTGCCGACGGAAATAAGTTCGTCCTGTTCAGTGGCGGACTGAGTGTATTTTTTTACTATGTGTGCCACAAGCCGGAGATTATGTTCTATAAGTTCATCTCTTGCGGTTTTGTCGCCGTTTGCCATTCTGCGGAAACATTCAAGTTCTTTGGATTTTGAAAGCGGTTTCGGAAACGCATTTGAATTTTCCACATGAAGTACAAAGAAAATCAGACTTTTAAGTAATTCAAATAACATAATTTTTACCCCCAATGTATTATATGCGGTTTTTTTACTGAAATATGTATTAATATCTTGAAATTTACAAGAAAATGTGGTATAATATATTTTGCAAACCAAAAGTTGTTGGAAGGTGATAAAATGCAGAAAATAAATTCATTCAGTGAATTTGCCCGATTTTCCGGGAGATGTTTTGTACGTGCATTGGGAGTATCTCCACATTCAGCAGAAGAAATACAGCAGATGGATATTTCATGTACTGATAAAATGCGACGTGGTTTCGGATTTTATACAAGAATCTCATCACTTCCAAATATCCTTTCCGCTGTCGATACAGAATATTATACAAAAAGTTATATTAACTGGCTGTCCTCAGAAAGAAAAAAACTTTCAATAAAATGTACAGAAACTGAAAATTTATCCCTTCGTCTCGGAAAGGCTCTTGATAAAACAGTAAAACTCTTTACGGAAAATCATTCGGCGGTCAATGAGTCAATAATTAAGAATTTTGCTGTAAAACTTCTTTTCAGAACTGATTTTGTGTTGAAAGGAATAAATTCCGGAGACGTTCGGATAGTTGCACAGAATGTTATTAAAATTCAGGAATATCTCTTATTTTATATGCTCTATGAAGCTGGATTCAGTGTACTTCTTGTACAGGATAAATGTGACGTTGCCATATGCAGTTCTCTTCTTGAATTGTCTGATAAGTTTATTGTCGGGGAATTTGGAAAATATAGTGTTCCGGCATATAATCCGGACTGTACGGCTCAGAGCAGTTCCGGAATTTCAGAAAATTCAAATATAAAAATTGTTCTTCCGGAGAGAAAAAGCAGAAATATAATAAAGACATCTGACGGACAGCATAAAGCAGAACAGAACAAAGTTTCACGTTGTGAAAAAACCTTCGAGGAACTTGCTCGGCTTGCATCGTCCATTGTTATGATTGCCGTATGTGACAGGTTTGGAAACATAAAGAGTTCAGGGTCAGGAATCATGATTGGCAGAAACGGCTACATATTAACTAATAATCACGTTGCGAGCGGAGGATTAAGATATGCTGTACGAATTGAGGAAGAAGAAAAAATTTATGAAACAGATGAGGTAATAAAATATAATCCGATGTTTGACCTTGCTCTGATACGCATTCAAAGAAAACTTTCTCCTGTTCCTGTATATCAGGGTAAAACACGTCTTGTGCGAGGTCAGCGTGTTGTCGCTATCGGAAGTCCTATGGGACTTTTTAATTCCGTTTCCGACGGGATTATTTCAGGATTCCGGAATATTCACGATACTGAAATGATACAGTTTACTGCACCTATCTCGCATGGAAGTTCCGGAGGTGCTGTACTTAATATGTATGGGGAAGTTATAGGAATAAGCACAGCCGGAATTGATGAGGGTCAGAATCTTAATCTTGCTGTAAGCTATGAGCATATAAATCATTTTATACGTGGATTTGTTTAGATTATTTTACTTAAAGATATATGCGGTGTAATTATCAGTACAGATTGTCAGATAATTTTCATGGAATTTACAAATACTCCTTGACATTTTGGCGATTTTGTGGTATAATTGTTTACGCCCTTAGTTGTTGATTATATTTTTAGCTTTTGTTGGGGTGAGTACGAATGTTTGAACATAAAAAAATTCACTGTCTTGATGACTTCTTTAACGGTCTTAGTGACAGAACCGACAGATGTGTATATTTTTACAGAATAAATTCCTACAGCGATGTCATTGATTCTTTTATTCGGAAGTATTATACAGAAGCAAGAAAGAACGGCGTTGTTATTGAGGAACGTATTTCGAATCCTACAAAGGAAAATCTTGAATACTATAGCAGTTTTATGGGAACAGATTTTCAGCTTGACGAGGCTTTTATAGGGCAAAGTCTCAGAAAATGGCTTCCTCGTCTTAATAACATTCAGTTAAGCAGTGTTGCTTCGGCAGTTTACAACTCTCTTGAAATGCTCAGGCAAAGCGGTAAAAATGATAATATGCTGAAAAATGCGTATATTAAGTTTATGTGCTGGCTGTATTACAAGTTTGAATGTGTTGTCAGCCGTCTCGGTGAAAATGAAATTCCTAAAATCATATATGAGGGTAACATTACAAAGTATGAACTTCTCATGCTTTCTGTATTGAGCAGTTCCGGCTGTGATGTTGTACTTTTACAGTATCAGGGCGACAGCGGATACCTTGGACTTGACCATGACAGTAGATTTTCTGATAATCTGGAGATTTCCGGAACAGCAGGATTTCCAGTCGGATATTCTCTTGAATCTATAAGAAATGCTGCTGACAAGGAGCAGGCAATCAGCAGACTTTATGATGAGCCTACAAATTATCTGCCATGTACAAATGCTTGGATAAAGGGCGGTATATTTTCTGATATAATGACCGCTCCGGTACGGCGTGGAACTGACCCTAAACTGTTTTATAACTGCTTCTGTGCCGTGAACGGTGTTGAAGATAAACTGACTTATCAAACAGATATTCTGAAATTTCATACGGCACTTAAAAATTCCGGACGCAGAGTTATTGTGGTTGAAAAAAATATACCTCAGCCTGCTGATGATGAAATGAAATTTATCAGAAATATGAATTGTACCAGTCTTGAAAGACTTCTCAGTACTCTTGCTTCTGGCATATGTTTCCCTCCGGGGAATCCTCTGAGAGCAGTTTCAAAAAAGGCTCTGGTTGACATTATGATTGAGGAATCAAAGAAAGATAATGTCAGTCTCGGAATCCTTTCGGGTTATGGTGTATCTGTAATGTGCTGGCTCAGACGTTATAGCAGTAAACTTTTTGTCAACTGGAAATATCCTGATACTTCCTGTTTTATATTTTTCGGAGCTTGTACGGATTATACAACTGCTCTTTTTCTCAGATTTCTTTCCCGACTTCCTGTAGATGTTCTTTTGCTTAAGCCTGACCGCAGTCAATACAGTGTGCTTAGTGATTCTATGCTTTATGAGCTTAATTACAGTGAATCGATGATTATTGACAGATTTCCGTTTGAAAGTATGAGTGTTGCTACTGCTGCATATAATGCCGAAAGAGAACTTGATACTTTAATGTATACTGATTCCGGAATTTACCGTGACAGACAGCATGGTCACGCCTCAACGATAACTCTTCGGACAATGTACGAGGAAATTGCTATTTTATGGGAGCAGGAGCTTAAATATCGTCCGAACTTCAGCGCAGACGGAGACCGTGTTACCATGCCGGTTATTTTTGCAAAAATTTCAGGAGTAAAAGACCATAATCTTCAGTTATACTGGTCAACTATAAAGCAGTTTATCACTAATGATACACTGCTTGTTGAGAGAACTCCTTATATCAATCCGCACAAAGATAATCCGTTTAAAAGTGTTTCTGCATCATTCCTTAAAAATGGTGTTCTTTGCCGTGATAATATAAAAGTCAACCGTTTCTATAAGTTCGGGGTTCTTCGGGAGGAAATACAGGAACATATATTTGATAAGATACAGCTTCTTATCGACAGAAAATTTATAAAGGGCACTTCTGTGGACGGCACAGAATATTCAGTTGTTGCACAGCTTCTTGACCTTGATAAAGGTATAATAAGAATGATTCAGCAAATGGATTTTACAAAAAAGAATCCGAAAGTTGTATATATAAATACAACGGAAAATGCTATTTCCAAAGAAGATACAATTCTCACTACTTTTCTTAGTCTTGTGGGTTTTGATGTGATTTTCTTTATTCCTACCGGCTACAGAACTGTTGAGACTTTTCTGCAAGGCGATATGCTGGTGGAACATCAGATAGGCGATTATATATATGACCTTCGGCTTCCCGACCTTCGGCTTATACCATCGCTTCCACCGCCGTCGGCTAATAACAAGAAACAACGTCGTTCATGGCGTGATAAATTATTTAAGAGAGGTACATGATAATGGGTATTAATTTTAAAAAACCAGCTGCTAATCAGACAGCAGAACCGCAAGTCATTGAGGGTACAGCTACTGTTATTGATGAAGTCAAAAAATATGACATCGTTGCCGACAGACAGCAGATGAATCAGCTTGTGGGTTCTAAGGAAGTTGACGATATTGTCAGCACTATTGAAATCGACAATCTCGAAACTATTGTTTCTTTCGGTGCAGAAGCTGCCGAGGAAGTCTCTAAAGCATCTGATGTTATACTTAACAGTATGAATATGAATATGACCAGTATAAATGATTCCGGTGAACTCCTTAAAACTCTTGCTAAGATAATGGAGCAGTTTGATATTGACGAAATTAAAGAGGATAAAGGATTTTTCAGCAAGCTTTTCGGTAATATGCAGAAACAGCTTGACAAGATTCTTGCAAAATATCATACAATGGGTTCGGAAGTTGATAAAATTTATGTTCAGCTCAAACAGTATGAGTCGGAAATCAAGCAGTCTAACCGTAAGCTCAATACTATGTTTGAGGCAAACGTGGAGTATTATCACGAACTCGTAAAATATATCCTCGCAGGGGAGCAGGGCTGTCAGGAACTTGAAGAATATATCGCACAAAAAGAAAGCGAATTTCAGTCCACGGGCGATTCGTCCATACAGTTTGAAATTCAGAGTCTCCAGCAGGCACTTATGATGCTCGAACAAAGAACTCAGGACCTCAGAACCGCTGAAAGCGTTGCAATTCAGTCAATTCCAATGATAAAAACTATGGAATTCAGCAACATGAATCTGGTCAGAAAAATCAATTCTGCTTTTATTATAACACTTCCGGTATTCAAGCAGGCTCTTGCTCAGGCTATCATGCTTAAAAGACAGCGTGTTCAGGCAGATGCTATGGCGGCTCTTGATGAAAAAACTAACGAAATGCTCATAAAGAATGCTCGGAATACAGTTGAACAGTCAAAAATGACTGCAAGGCTTGCATCAGGCAGTTCAATCAAGATTGAAACACTGGAAACTACATGGCGTACTATTATGGACGGAATAAACGAAACTCAGCAAATTCAGGAAAATGCACGGAGACAGCGTATTGAAGACCAGGCACGGCTTGAAGTTATCAAATCAGAGTTCTTCAGGAATTATCATGTTCCTGATTCAAGAAAATAAATTAAAACAAAGGAGAAGAAAACTATGCCTATTAATCTCTCAAAAGGTCAGAGAGTTGACCTTACAAAAGGAAATCCGGGTCTCAAAAATATTATGGTAGGTCTCGGTTGGGACGTAAATGAATTTGACTCCGGGTCAACATATGACCTCGATGCCGCTGCATTTATGGTGGGTGAAAACGGAAAATGTCCTACAGAAAAAGAGTTCATTTTCTATGGAAATCTCGAACATATCAGCGGTGCGGTAAAACATATGGGTGATAATCTCACCGGTGACGGCGAAGGCGATGATGAACAGATTTTTGTCGACCTCAATAAGATTCCTGCGAATATTTCAAGAATCGCTTTCACTGTTACAATATACGATGCGGACGTAAAACGCCAGAATTTCGGTCAGGTGTCCAATGCGTTCATAAGAATTGTTGATGAAGCTACAGGTCAGGAGCTTATCAGATATGACCTCGGCGAAGACTTCTCAATTGAGACAGCTATCGTTGTAGGCGAACTCTACAAGCATAACGGCGAGTGGAAATTCAATGCTATCGGAAG